>JADGHN010000087.1 GCA_019683875.1 Clostridia bacterium | reverse complement strand
AGCGCAACTCCAGTCGGAGGTTTTGACATGACCCAGACTCCGCTTGTCCAGGCCCTCATGCACGGCCTTGCCGTCCTCGAAGCCATGGCACGCGAGGAGGAGGACTGGCAGGGCGTGAGCGAGCTGGCCGCGCGCCTGCGCATGCACAAGAGCACGGTGTTGCGGCTTCTTGCCACCCTTGAGGCCTGCGGATACGTGGAGCAAGACGCGGCCACCAAGCGGTATCGCCTGCGGCTGAAGCTGTTCGAGTTGGGCAGCCAGGTCATCGCCCGCACCGACCTGTTGAAAGAGGCGCGGCCCATCCTTGAACAGCTGAACCGCGAAACGGGCGAGGTCGTGCACCTGGGCGTGCTGGATCAGGGCGAGGTCGTGTACGTGGAGAAGATGGAGTCCACGCACACGATCCGCATGCATTCCCGCATCGGGCGCCGCTCGCCCCTGCACTGCACGGGGGTGGGGAAGGCGCTCCTCGCCTGGCTTCCGGAGGAAGAAGTCATCCACGTCATCGAGACCAAGGGCCTCAAGCGGTACACGCCCAACACGATCGTCGACCGTTCCGCCCTTCTGCAGCACCTCGAAACGGTGCGCCAGTTGGGCGTGGCCTTCGACAACGAGGAGCACGAGCCCGGCATCCGGTGCGTGGCCGCGCCGGTCTGGGACCGTCACGGGCGGCTGGCCGGCGCCATCTCCGTCGCCGGGCCGAGCCTGCGCATGACGCCGGAACGGCTGCAGAGCCTGGCGGAACCGGTCCGGCAAGCGGCGCTGGAGATCTCGCGTCGCCTGGGGTACACGGAACGGGACGCGTCGGCGGCCGGTTCCGCCTGAGATTCGTTCGGACGACGTGACATCGCGGAGGGAGTGGATTCGCGTGCGAAAGGTCATCAACCCCGGCCCTGTCGTGGACGAGAAGCTTTTGGCCGGCTATCGGGAACTGCTCACGGTGTACAGCCCTTCATGCATCCTTGCCGATTGCATGGAGCGGAGCGGGGTCATGGATTCTGCCATCCGTCCTGCGCATTTCCGGCGCTTCGTCGGCCCCGCCCTTACGGTGCGGCTGTTTCCCGGCGACCTTGTGGACTGCCTCGACGCGCTCAAGGTGGCGCGGGCCGGCGACGTGATCGTGGTCGACGCGGCCGGTGAAGTGCAGACGTCCATCTGGGGCGGCCTCATGGCGGGGCTTTGCAAGATGAAGGGCGTGGCCGGCGCCGTGGTCGACGGCGCGGTGCGCGACGTGGACGAGGTTCGCGATCTCGACTTCCCCCTCTTCAGTCGGGCGATCACCCCGCGGTCCACACACTCCCCGTTCTCGCAGCGCCTCGAACCCATCGAGGTGAATGTGCCGGTCACATGCGGCCGCGTGATCGTCCGGCCCGGCGACATCGTGCTCGCGGACGAGACGGGCGTCGTGGTCGTGCCGCAGGAGGAGGCCGTCGACGTCCTGCAACGCGCCCGGGCGCAGGCGGAGCAGGAGGAGCGCACCCGCGCCCGGATTCGCGAGGGGAAGTCGGTCGAAGAGCTGTTGGCCGAGTTCGGCCGCCTGTGACGCCTGGGAGGTCGTGACGGTGACGGCGGTACTGGAGGCGCGCGGCGTAGCGAAGTCCTTCGCGGGCGTCGAGGTCCTGCACGGCGTGGACTTCGAGGCGAGGTCCGGCGAGATCCACGCCCTGGTGGGCGAGAACGGCGCGGGGAAGACGACGCTGCTCATGATGCTCAGCGGCGTCCACGCGCCCGACCGCGGCACGGTCCTCATGTCCGGAAGACCGGTGGCGTTCCGCTCGCCAGCGGACGCTCAAGCGGCGGGGGTGCGCACCGTCTTCCAGGACCTCAGCCTTGTCCCGGTGCTGTCCGTGGCCGAAAACCTCTACCTTACTCGCTCGCCGGTGCGCTCTCTCGGCATCCTGGATCGATCGGAACTGCGCAGGCGGGCGCGCGAAATCCTGGGCCGCCTGGGCGCGCAGGTGGACCCGGACGTCCGGGTGCAGGATCTCTCGCGCAGCCAGCGTCAGCTGGTCGAGATCGCCAAAGCGCTCGCGGCCGACGCGCAGGTGCTCCTGTTGGACGAGCCGACCTCGTCCCTGTCTGAGGCCGAAGCCTCCGTGCTGTCCGATGTCCTTCAGCAGCTCAAGTCGCAGGGTCTGGCCATCGTCATCGTCACCCACCGCCTGTCCGAGGTCTTCGCGCTCGCAGATCGGATCACCGTGCTCCGTGACGGGCGCGTGGCCGGGCGATTCGACCGCCAGGCGACGACGCCGGACGAAGTCCTGCGCCACATGGTGGGACGGGACATCTCCCAGGTGTCGTGGCAGGATCGCGGCGAACCGGGACCGGTCGTCCTCGAGGCGCGGGATCTCGCGGCCCCGCCGCGGCTGCGCGGGGTGTCGTTTCAGGTTCGAGCCGGCGAGATCCTGGGCGTGGCCGGCCTCGAGGGGTCCGGGCGGACGGAGCTCGGTCTGGCGCTCGTGGGTGGGTTGAGGCTGGCCGGCGGCGAGCTGCTGTTGGACGGCAAGCCGGTCCGCTTCCACACCCCGGCCGACGCCGTGCGGGCCAGGGTGGCGTATCTGCCGCCCGACAGGAAGGAGCTGGGCCTCTTCCCGCGCATGACGGTCGCCGACAACATCGTGACGATGATCCTGCGCGTTCTCGCGCGCTTCGGCATCGTGCCGTCGGCCGCCGTGCGCCAGGTCGCCCGGGACTACCGTGAACGGCTGCAGATCCGCTGCCCGTCCATCCTCGCGCCGGTGAGCGCGCTGTCGGGGGGAAACCAGCAGAAGTCCCTGTTGGCGCGCCTCCTGGCTTCGGATCCGCGCGTGCTCGTCGTGGACGACCCCACCGTCGGAGTCGACACCGGGGCCAAGGCGGAGATCCACCGCATCCTGCTGGAGCAGGCGCGGCAGGGCAAGGCCGTGGTGCTGATCTCCTCGGAGCTCTTGGAGCTCCTTGCTCTGGCGGATCGAGTCCTCGTCATGCGTGGCGGGTCCGTGGCCGGGGTGCTGGCCCGGCCGGACCTTTCAGAAGAGTCCATCGTGCGGCTCGCGGCCGCGTCCTAGGAGGTTGGCAGGGTGTTCATCGGCGCGCTGCTTCGCGTGCGGGAATTCGCCATCGCCGCGGCCATCGTGATCTTCGGGGCCGTGCTGGGCGTCATCACGCCCTACTTTCTGACGACCGGCAACCTGACGGCGCTCGTCATCGGCCTGGTCCCCGTGACGCTCATCACCATCGGCCAGGTCATCGTGCTCATCTCCGGGGGCCTTGACCTCTCCGTCGGCGCCGTGATGGCCGCGAGCGGCACCATCGTGGGCCTGCTCATGCTGCACGGCCTTTCCCCGGTCGCGGCCGTCGCGCTCAGCCTGCTGTTCGGCGTCGCCGTCGGGCTTGTCAACGGCCTGATCGTGACGCGCGCGGGCGTCAGCCCGCTCATCGCCACGCTCGGCATGATGACGATCGTCCGCGGCGTCGGCCTGGTCTTCACCGAAGGCTTTTCCGTCACGGGCCTGACGCCCGGCTTCGCCTACTGGGGGCAGGCGCGCATTCTGGGCCTGCCGCCGATGGTGTGGGTCACGCTCGTGCTTCTGATCGTCTTCGACCTGGCCCTCCGCCTGACGCGTTCCTTCCGACAGATCTACTACATCGGCGGCAATGAGCGCGCCGCGCGCCTGTCCGGCATTCCAGTCGATCGGGTGCGCGTGTTCACGTACATCGGGTCCGCCGGTCTCTCCGCCCTGGCGGGCGTGTTCCTCGCGTCGCGGCTGATGTCCGGCACCCCCACGGCCGGAAACGGGTTGGAGCTCACCTCCATCGCCGCGTCGGTCATCGGGGGGGCCAGTCTGTTGGGCGGCGAGGGGACCGTGCTGGGGGCCTTCCTCGGCGCGTTCCTTCTCGCCATGGTTTCGAACGCGTCCGTGATCCTCGGAGTGTCGATCTACTGGCAAGGGATTCTTACCGGCGTCATTCTCATCGTCGTCGTGACCCTGGACATGGTGTTGCGCCGCCGCGAGGGGCGCGGTTGGGGGGTGCAGGCAGCGGCATCGGCATCCACGCGAGACGTCAACCAGACGACACCCGTCGGTCGAACGTGAAATCACGAGGCTTAGACAGAGGAAGGTGTACGGACATGCGACGGTGGACCATTCGGTGGGATCGACTTGACCGGCGCGCTGCCGGCATCGTGGCGCTGCTGGCCGCGCTCGCGCTGATGCTGTCGGCGTGCAACGGTACGGCTCCAGCCCAGCAAACGGGGCAATCGGGGTCCGGCGCCACGTCGAGCGAGGCGAGCGGTGCCGCGAGCGGGCAGTCGAACGCGAACGAGGAGTACGTCTACCTGGCCAACGTGACGGAAGTGCCGTTCTGGACAGACGCAAAGCAGGCGCTGAACGACGTCGCCGCCGACCTCGGCGTGAAGACCAGCTTCGTCGGGCCCACGTCGGCGGACGCGCAGCAGGAAGCTCAACAGCTCGACCAGCTGATCGCCAAGCATCCGGCCGGCATCCTGATCTTCCCGCCGGACGCGACGACCCTGAAGGACGGCATCGACCGCGCCTGGCAGGCCGGAATCCCGGTCATCACGATGATCGGCGACGTGCCGGGCTCGAAGCGCGTTGCGCACATCGGGATCGACAACTACCAGGCGGGCGAGGCCGGAGCCCAGCTGCTTTGTGAAGCCGTCGGCGGCAAGGGCAAGGTCGTGGTGGGCACGTTCCAGGCCGCGGGCGTGTTGGATCGTGCCAAGGGTTATCAGGATTGGTTGAAGGCCAACTGCCCCGGCGTGGAGGTCGTGCAGGTCGTGGATGACCACGCCGATCCGAGCTACGCTCCGCAGGCGTATGCGGCGGCCATCGCGGCGCATCCGGACCTCGCCGGCATCGGCGGCACGGACGGCGACTCCGGCCTTGGAGCGGCGCGCGCCGTGATCGAGGCCAACAAGAAGGGCCAGATCAAGATCGTGGCCATGGACCGCAACGACGACATGCTGCCGTACATCAAGGACGGCACGATCTACGCGTCCGTGGCGCAGAAGACGTACACGGAGACCTACATGGCCGTGCAGATGCTGTACCTCCTGAACCACAACAAGCTGAAGCTGGTGTCGGACTGGAAGGCGGCCGGCATCAACCCGCTGCCGGAGAACGTCAACACCGGCATCATCCCGATCACGAAGGACAACGTCGACTACTTCATGCACGGCGGGAAGTGACGAACGCTCGTGGAACCGGAGCGGGCCATCCGTGACGGTGGGGTGATCGCCATCGCGCGCGGCGTCCCAAGAGGGACGCTGCGCGCGGCGGCCGCCGTTCTCCTGGAGGCGGGCGTTCTCGCGCTTGAGGTGACGCTCGACAGCCCGGAAGCCCTCGACGAGATCGCGTGGCTGCGCGCCCACTGGGACGGTCGCATGGCGATCGGCGCGGGGACGGTGCTGACGACGGGCCAGGTCCGCGAAGCGAAGGCGGCCGGCGCCCAGTTCGTGGTCAGTCCCAACGTCGACGCCGCCGTGATCGGCGCGACCGTCGAGGCCGGCCTCGTCAGCGTGCCCGGCGCGATGACGGCCACGGAGACGCTCCAGGCCCGCGCGGCCGGGGCGACGTTCGTCAAGCTCTTCCCCGCCGGCGTCCTCGGTCCGGACTACCTTCGTGCCCTGCGCGGCCCCCTGTCCGACATGCCCTTCGTGCCGACGGGCGGCGTGGGCCCCGACAACGCGGAGGCCTTCATCCGCGCGGGCGCCGTTGCCGTCGCCGTCGGCGGCGAGCTCTTCGGCAAGGGGGCGGGCCCGGTGAGCGCGGTCGCCGACCGCGCGCGGGCGCTGGTGCAGGCGGTGCGCCGGGGACGCGGCGCGTCATGATGGGGAGAGGGTTCTCGTGGCGGTAGCCGTCACACTGGGTGAAGCCCTCCTGCGACTCAGCGCACCGGAGGGCGTCGCGCTCGAGGACTGTCATCGGTTGGAGGTGCGGGCGGCCGGGGCCGAGTCCAACGTGGCCGTCGCGCTGGCTCGCTTCGGCGTGGCGAGCGCGTGGATCTCCGCGCTGGTGGACAATCCGCTGGGCCGCCTCGTTGCCGGCAGCATCCGCCGGCACGGTGTCGACCTCTCCGGCGTGGTGTGGTCCGCGGACGGGCGCGTCGGCACGTACTACATCGAGCTTGGCCGGCCGCCGCGTCCCAACCGGATCGTCTACGACCGCGCGGACTCGGCGTTCGCGCGGCTGGACCCGGACGCGGTGAACTGGGACCTGCTCGACGGCGCCCGCGTGTTGCACCTGTCGGGCGTCACCATGGCGGTCAACCCGGCCGTGGCCCTGCGCGCGCGGGACGAGGCGGCGCGACGCGGCGTCCCGGTGAGCTGGGACGTGAACTACCGCGCACGGTTGTGGACCGAGTCGGAGGCGCGCAAGGCGCTGGCGCCGGCGGTCGCAGGTTGCGCCGTGCTCAAGCTCACGGCCGAAGAGGCGCACCACGTGTTCGGCTTCGAGGGCTCCGCGGAGGTGTTGGCGGCGTCCGTGGCCGAGTCCACCGGCGCCGCGGTGGTGGTGGTGACGGACGGCTCGCGCGGCGCAGTCGCCGCCGTGGGAGGCCGCCTGCTCCGCGAGGAGGGCCACGAGGTGGAAGGGCTGGACCGGGTCGGGGCGGGCGACGCCTTCGTGGCGGGGTTGCTGTACGCCCTCCTGGACAGCCCGCGTCCGGGGCTGGACACGTCGCCCGACGCCGTGCGCCGCGGGCTGCGGCTCGGCTCCGCGCACGCCGCGCTCAAGCACACGTACTTCGGCGACATCGCCTGGACCACTTTGGACGACGTGCGCCGGCTGGCTGGGGAACTTCAAGGCACGACATGGCGTTAGGGGGATGATCCATGGGAAGGCTGGACGGCCGAGCGGCCATCGTCACCGGGGCCGCGATGGGCATTGGCGAGGGAATCGCGCGCGTGCTGGCGCGGGAGGGCGCGCGCGTCGCGCTGGCGGACGTGGCGGACGCCGAGGGCGAGCGCGTGGCCGAGGACCTTCGGAACCAGGGCGCCGACGCCTTCTTCGTCCACGCGGACGTCTCCAAGGAGAGCGACGTCAAGGCGCTGGTGGCGGCCACGTTGGAGCGGTTCGGCGCCATCGACATCCTGGTCAACAACGCCGGCATCGGCGTGTACAAGACGATCCTCGACACGACACCGGAAGAGTGGGATCGCTGCCTGGCCGTCAACCTCAAGGGCGTCTACCTCTGCTCGCGCGAAGTGATCCCGCACATGCAGAAGCGCCGGCGCGGCGCGGTGATCAACATCGCGTCCGTCCACGCGTACCAGAACGTGGCCGCCACGTCGCCGTACGCCGCTTCCAAGGGAGGCGTCGTGGCGCTGACGCGCACCATGGCCATCGACTTCGCGCGCGACGGCATCCGCGTGAACGCCGTGTGCCCGGGCTGGATCGAGACGCCGCTGACGCGCCGCATCTTCGCGGAGTCGGGCGACTTCG
>JADGHN010000086.1 GCA_019683875.1 Clostridia bacterium | reverse complement strand
GCCGAACTCCCGCTGCAGGTCCATCAAGAGGTTGATGATCTGCGACTGGATGGACACGTCCAGGGCGCTGACCGGCTCGTCGCAGACGACGAGCTTCGGCTTCAGCGCGAGCGCCCGCGCGATGCCGATCCGCTGCCGCTGGCCGCCCGAGAACTCGTGCGGGTAGCGCCGCCCGTCCTGCGGCTGCAGGCCGACGATCTCCAGGAGCTCCGCGACGCGGCGCGCCCGCTGGGCGCGCGGGACGCCGTGTACGGCGAGCGGCTCGGCGATGATCTCGCCCACCGGCATGCGCGGATCCAGCGAGGCGTACGGGTCCTGGAAGATGATCTGCAGGTCCCGGCGGATGCGGCGCATCTGCGCGGGCGTGAGCTTGCGCAGGTCCTTGCCCTCGAACAGGATCTCGCCGTCCGTCGGCTCTTCCAGGCGGAGGATGGTGCGGCCGGTCGTCGTCTTGCCGCAGCCGCTTTCGCCGACCAGGCCGAACGTCTCCCCGGCCCGCACCTCGAACGAGACGCCGTCGACCGCGCGGACCCACCCCTGCGGCCGGCCGAGGAGGCCTCCAGTGATGGGGAAGTACTTCTTCAGGTTGCGGACTTGCAGGATGGGCGTGCCCGGCTTCGGCGCCGCGTCGTGGCCGTCCGCGCGCGGCGCCAGCGCGTTCGCGCCGGACGTGGCCGGCTGCCGGGTGGAAGCCGCCTGATCGGATGCGGGCATCAGGAGACCGCCTCCTTCTCGCTGGGGTAGAGGAAGCAGCGCACCACGCGGCCGTCGCCCAGCGTGGTGACGTCCGGGTGCTCCGCGCGGCAGCGCGCCATCACGTGCGGGCAGCGCGGGGCGAACGTGCAACCCCGCGGCCGGTTCAGCGGGCTCGGCACCACGCCCTCGATGGCCGGCAGCGCCGTCTTCCGCTGCGTGTCGAGCCGCGGCATCGACCGCAGAAGGCCTGCCGTGTACGGGTGCTTCGGCTCCGCGAAGACCTCCTCGACCGTGCCCTCCTCGACGACCTCGCCGGCGTACATGACGACGACGCGGTCCGCCATCTCCGCCACGACGCCGAGGTCGTGCGTGATGAAGAGGATGCTCATGCCGAACTCGTCGCGCAGTTCCCGCATGAGGTCCAGGATCTGCGCCTGGATCGTCACGTCGAGCGCGGTGGTCGGCTCGTCCGCGATGAGGAGCTTCGGCCGGCAGGCCAGGGCCATGGCGATCATCACGCGCTGCCGCAGGCCGCCGGAAAGCTGGTGCGGGTAGGCGTCCATGCGCCGTTCCGGGTCCGGGATGCCGACGCGCCGGAACATCTCGACGGCCTGCCGGCGCGCTTCCGCCGGAGTCACCTTCTGGTGCAGGCGGATCGCCTCCATGACCTGCATGCCGCAGGTGAACACCGGGTTCAGGCTGGTCATCGGCTCCTGGAAGACCATCGAGATCTGGTTGCCGCGGATTCTGCGCATCGTCGCCTCGCTGGCCTTGGTGAGGTCGGTCCCCTCGAAGAGGATCCGCCCCTGGACGATGCGCCCCTGATTCGACAGCAGCCGCATGATCGACAGCGCGGTCTGGCTCTTGCCGCAGCCGCTCTCGCCGACCAGCGCGACCGTCTCGCCGCGCCTCACGGAGAAGCTCACGCCGGCGACCGCGGGGACGACGCCGTCTTCCGTCTTGAAGTAGGTGTGCAGGTTTTCGATGCGGAGAAGCTCTTCCTGCTGCGTGCCTTGCGCCACCGCGACTCACCTCACTCTTGCCGGGAACAATTCCGCCGCCCGCCGGCGAACCCCTTTCGCGCCCGGCGCAGGGGCGCCGGCGCGAAGCGGGCGCGGCCCGCGCCGGCGCTGGCCGTGCCGGCGCTGCCCCTGCCGGCCCGCGCCGCCCGCGATTCGACCGCAATGAATCGTTGCGCCCGCGACTTGAAAAAGCCCAATTCGTTGCAAGCGTCGCCGTTCCTGCTGCGACGCGCCCGGCGCGTTTCGACACATTCTGCGTTCGGCGCGCGCCGGCAGCAGGGAAACGCCGGGATCCGGCGAATCTCCGAGGCCAAATACCGTTCAATACTGTTAAACCGCGGTCCAGTCTCCTGAACAAGGCCCGTTGACGGCCGTGTTGGCGCGGTCTCTAGAAAGAAGGCGCGCCGGGGATTGGCCGCGCCGCGCGCGGGAGGGTGCGGCGTGAAGACGTACGTCATCAAGCGTGTCATCCAGATGGTGCCGGTGCTGTTCTTCACGTCCGTCATCATCTTCGGCATGGTCCACCTCTCGCCCGGGGACCCGGCCATCATCCTGGCCGGCGGGCACCAGACATCGCCGGAGACGCTGGCGCAGATCCGGGCGAAGTACCACCTGGACAAGCCGATCGTCGAACAGTACCTGCTTTGGGCGCGCGACGCGCTCCACGGCAACCTGGGCGTGAGCTTCCGCCTGCAGCAGGACGTGACGAGCCTCATCCTGCAGCGGTTGCCGATCTCGCTGGAGCTCGTCGGCCTGGCCATGCTCCTCACGGTCCTCATGGCGTTCCCGCTCGGCATCGTCGCGGCCGTCCACGAAGGCCGCGTCGTCGACTGGATCGCCTCGCTGCTCGCGTTCATCGGGGTCGCCTCGCCCGTGTACTTCACCGGCATCCTGGCCGTGCTGCTGTTCGCCTTCCACCTGGGCTGGCTGCCGGCGTTCGGGACGGGAGACGGCTTCGCCGACCGGCTCGCGCACCTGCTCCTGCCGGCCGCCGCGCTGGCGCTGAACATGGTGGCGCTGACCTCGCGGATGATGCGCGCCAGCATGCTGGAGACGCTGAACGCCGACTACATGCGGACGGCGCTGGCGAAGGGCGTCTCGTACTGGCGCGCGGTGCTCAAGCACGCGGCGCGCAACGCCCTGATCCCGGTCGTCACCGTCACCGGGTTGCAGGTCGGGTTTCTCCTCGTGGGAAGCGTGCTGGTCGAGTACACGTTCGGCATCGGCGGGCTCGGCAGCCTGATCGTCGACGGCGTGCAGAACAGCGACTACCCCATCGTGCAGGGGACGACGCTCTTCGTCGTGGTGGTCTTCCTCGTCATCAACCTGATCGTCGACCTGCTCTACGCGCTCATCGACCCGCGCGTTCGCTACAACTGACGCCAACGAGGAGGTTCGTCCATGGCATGGTACCGCGGCCGACACGCCACCGCCCTCGCCGAACCGCCGCTGCCCGAAGTCGACGGGCCATCGCCGGCGACGGCCGAGGACCGCGTGCGCGAGGCGGCCAAGCGGCGGGGGTGGAGGACGTCACCGCTCTATAAGAACAAGGCGTATCTCTTCGCCCTGGTGGTGGTGGCGGCCATCGTGGCCGTCGGGGTGCTCGCGCCGGTCCTGGCGCCGTACCCGCCGAACCGGCCGGATCTGGCCAGCTCGCTGTCCGCGCCTTCGCATGACCACCTCCTGGGCACGGACAAGCAGGGGCGGGACATCCTCAGCCGTCTCATCTGGGGCACGCGGACGACGCTCCTGTCCGCGCTCTTCGTCGTCTTCATCTCCGAGATCATCGGCGTGCCGCTCGGCCTCGTCGCCGGGTACTTCGGCGGCTGGGTCGACGCGCTCATCATGCGCGCGTGGGACGTCCTCCTGGGCTTCCCGGCGCTGCTCCTGGCGTTCGTGATCGTCGCCGTCTTCGGCCGTGGCCTCACGAACGCGGTGATCGCGCTCGGGATCGTGTACGTGCCGATGATCTCGCGCATCGTGCGCGGCGTGGTGCTGGTGCAGCGGGAGCTGACGTACGTGGAGGCGGCGCGCGCCATCGGCGCCGGCCACCTGCGGGTGCTCGGCCACATCCTGCGGAATTCGCTCTCGCCGATCCTCGTCCAGTCGACCATCGACCTGGGGTACGCGATCCTCGACCTCGCCGCGCTCTCATACCTGGGTCTCGGCGTCCAACCGCCGACCGCGGACTGGGGTGCGATGCTCGCCGACGGCCGGGAGTACCTCATCCTCTCCCCGTACACGGCCGTGGCGTCGGGGCTCGCCATCATGCTCGCCGTCGTCGCCTTCAACCTCTTGGGCGACGGCCTGCAGGCGCACTTCGACCCGAAGCGGCGCCGCTGACGGCGGCGCCCGCGACCGCCCGCGCGCCGGCCAGGCGCGCGAGGGCGGGTGGCGGCAAGGGACCCGGGGGCGCGCGGGAGACCTGCGGCAAGAACGACGACGCGGACCGGCTCCGCCGATCGGCGGGCCGCGCGAAACTTCGAAGGAGGAGATGCACTTGCGGCGACGTTGGCAGGAACGACAGCGGAGGTTCGCGAGGGCCGCGGCCCTCCTGCTGGCGGCCGGCCTGCTCGTGGCCGGTTGCGGCAGCGGGGCGCCCTCGGGCCAGAACGGGGGCACCGGCGGAAGCGAGACCAGCCAGGGCGGGCAGATCCAGCCCGGCGGGACGCTGAACATCGCCATGACGGGCGACATCGTCTCGCTGGACCCGGCCTTCGCGTACGACTTCACGACGAACCAGGTCGTCGACCAGATGAC
This sequence comes from Clostridia bacterium, assembly GCA_019683875.1. Lineage (NCBI taxonomy): Bacteria > Bacillati > Bacillota > Clostridia > Clostridia bacterium. The sequence continues at coordinate 2,990 of JADGHN010000086.1, read as the reverse complement.
GGAGGGGCTCCTGAAGTTCGACGCGCAGGGCCACGTCCAGCCGAACCTGGCCGAGTCCGTGGAGAACCCGGACCCGACGACCTACATCTACCACCTGCGCAAGGACGTCAAGTTCTGGGACGGCAATCCGATGACGGCGGACGACGTCGTCTACAGCATGCAGCGCGTCATGGATCCCAAGACGGCGTCCTACGTGGGCTGGATGTACGGCAACGTCGACAAGGTCGTGAAGGTGGACGACTACACCGTCAAGGTGACGCTCAAGCAACCGGACGCCTTCTGGCAGTACGTGCCGGCTACCACGGCGGGGCACGTCGTGGAGAAGAAGTGGATGGAGAGCCACCCGAAGGCCGGCAAGCCGGAGGAGGGCATCATGGGCACCGGGCCGTTCATGTACGTGTCCTGGACGCCCGGGCAGGAGATCGTGCTCAAGAAGAACCCGAACTACTGGGACAAGTCGGCGGGCGGGCCCTACCTCGACAAGCTCGTCTACCACGTGATCCCGGACGGCACCACGATCGTCGCCGGGCTGAAGACGGGCGAGATCGACTTCGCCATCGACGCCGTCCCGTCCGACCAGCTGGCGCTCGTCCAGAAGATGGACAACGTCGCGCTGAAGATGATCACGGGCGACCAGGTGAACTACGTCGCCTTCAACAACTCCCGCGAACCGTTCACGGACCCGAAGATCCGCCAGGCGTTGAACTACCTCATCGACCGCAAGGCGATCGTGGACAAGTTCGCGCACGGCGCGAGCGACCCGGCCGGCCCGACCCTCGTGACGCCCGGCCTCTGGACGCTCGGCGATCGGAGCAAGTGGGAAGAAGCGTACAAGGCGCTGCCGGACTACTCGTACAACCCGGAGAAGGCGAAGGAACTCCTGAAGCAGTCCAGCCGGCCGAACGGCTTCAGCTTCAAGCTGCTCGTCGACCCGGACCCGGTCCGCACCGGCGCGGCCGTGCAGCTTCAGGCCGAGGCGGAGAAGATCGGCATCCACATCCAGATCGAGAAGGTCACGTGGCAGCAGCTGGCGACGCAGCTCCTCGGCAAGAAGGACTACGACGCGGCGATGGACATCTGGGGCAGCGACTTCCCGGATCCGGCCGGCAACCTCTTCCCGACGTTCCTCTCGACGAACACGGGGGACGGCGGCTCGAACCAGGTGCTCTACAAGAACCCGAAGGTCGACGAGCTGCTCCACCAGCAGAACGGGCTGACGGATCCGGAGCAGCGCGCGGAGATCCTGCGGCAGGTGCAGTCGATCATCGCCGAGGACGTGCCGATGATCGCGATCGACTACCCGAAGCAGACGCTCGCGATCAACAAGAAGGTGTCCGGCTACGACTTCTCGGCGCTCTGGTACTGGGACGCCTACGCGAAGAACCTGCACTTCACCAAGTGACGGGGAGGCGAGGCCGACATGCGCATCGCGTTGTGCCAATACGCGCCTGAACGCGGCGACCTCGCCGGCAACCTCGCCCGCTCGCTCGAGTGGCTCGAGCGGGCGGGCGAGGCCGGCGCCGACCTCGTCATCCTGCCGGAGCTGTGCACCACCGGCTACACGCTGGGCGACGGCTTCCTCGACGCGGCCCAGCCCGTCCCGGGGCCCGCGACGGACGCGTGGGGCAAGGTGGCGCGCAAGCACGGCATGGACATCATCGGCGGCATCGCGCGGCGCCACCCGCACATGGAGAGCATCGTCTACAACTCCGCGGTGTACGTCGACCGCGACGGCGTGGTCCGCGCGATCCACGACAAGGTGATCCTGCCCCTCTACCTCCACACCTGGCTGGGCGAGGGGGAGGCGGTCGTGATCGAGGAGCCCGAGATCTTCCGGCACGGCGACCGCATCCGCGCCTTCGACACGCGGTTCGGGCGCGTCGGCATGCTCGTGTGCCAGGACGCCGTGTACCCGGAGTACACGAGGGAGCTGGCCCTGCAGGGCGCGCGGCTCGTCGTGCACATCCTGAACGGGCCGGCCGTGACGACGCAGCACGAGGAGGACATCACCCCGGAGACGACGCGCGTCCACGCCTTCGACAACGGCGTGTTCATCGCCCTCTGCAACCGCGTGGGGCGCGAGCGGTTCGAGTGGCACGGCCGCGAGTTCACGGCCGAGTTTTACGGCGCCTCCCACGTGTGCGACCCGCTCGGCAACTTCGTCGCGAAGGGGCCGGCGCGGGAGGAGGCGCTTGTCACCGCGGACGTCGACCTGGAAAGCGTGGCCCGCGCGCAGTGGTCCATGAAGCTCCTGCGCGACTGGCGCCCCGAGCTCCTGCGCTCCTTCCGCGAGGGCGACGACCCGTTCTTCCGGGCGTGAGAGAGGCAGTCGGAGAAAGGAGTGGTGACGTTGGCGAATCGCAAGGCGTTGTGGCGGCTGCTCGCCGCGCTTTCCCTGGCGACGCTGTTCCTCTCGGCCTGCGGCGGCTCGTCGCTCGGGCCGGGGAGCGAGGCCGGACAGGCCAGCGAAGGCGGCGCCGGGGGCGCCGGGGCGGGCGGCAAGGCGATGACCATCGCCTACAAGGACGACCTGGCCACGCTGGATCCGGCGATCGGCTACGACTGGACGAATTGGCCGGCCGAGAAGATGGTGTTCGACGCCCTGCTCGACTACGACGACACCACGAACCTCGTGCCGGGCCTCGCCGAGAGCCTGCCGGAGGTCAGCCCGGACGCGACGACCTGGACGTTCCACCTGCGGAAGGGCGTGAAGTTCCAGAACGGTCGCGAGGTCACCGCGGACGACGTCGCCTACACGATCACCCGCGTGCTCGACCCGAAGACGAAGAGCCCGGGCTCCGGCTTCTACACGGGCATCGAGGGCGCGCAGGACTTCGTCGACGGCAAGGCGACCTCGGTCTCGGGGATCAAGGTGCTGGACAAGTACACGGTCCAGTTCAAGCTCTCCGCGCCGGACGTCACCTTCGGCAACAAGATGGCGCTGAACTTCGCGTTCATCGTGCCGAAGGAGGAGGTCCAGAAGTGGGGCG
>JADGHN010000085.1 GCA_019683875.1 Clostridia bacterium | reverse complement strand
GATGACGCGCTGGGCGCGTGCGAACAATTCCGAGGAACGGCTTGACACGGTTCAGGTCCTTCCCTTCCAACCGTCCAGCCAACGCCGGACGCGCGCGGCAGATGCCTCGTCCTCGACCGGGGCCGCCGCCAGCCGCTCCAGCCCGAGGCGCGCGAGCACGGCCCGCTCGCCCGGCCAGAGGCTCTCCGGCTCGGGCGCCCGCGCGAGGTGGGCGGCCGCTTCCGCGAGGCGACCCGCAGCCGCGTCCGACGCGCACTTGAGCAGAGACAGCCGCGGGTGCCCGGGCGCCAGCGACTCCGCCTGGCGGATGGCGGCGCCCGCCCTGGGTCCGTGCCCCAATGCCAGCCTGACCCAGGCCAGCGCCTGCCATGCCCAGGCGTCGCGCGGGCGGGCGCGCGTCCAGCGCTCGGCCACGTCCAGCGCGTCGGAGTCGCGCCCGCGCGCGAGGAGGAGGTCCACCTGGTGCGCCCAGGCCGGCGAGAACTGGGGAACCCGTTCCACAACGGCCGACCAATGCGCGAGCGCGCCGTCGACGTCGCCGTCCCGCGCCGCCTCCACGCCCAGGTTGAAGTGCGCGTCCGGGTGGCCGGGCTCCAGGCGCAGCGCCTCCTCCCAGGCGGCGCGCGCCTCCGCTCGCCGGCCGGCGCGCGCCCACGCGTCGCCCAGGTTGACGCGCAGCGAGGCGTCCTTGGGATCGCGCCGCGCGGCTTCCGCGAAGTGGGCCGCGGCCGCGAGGGCGTCGCCCTTGCGCAGGGCGATCTGCCCCAGATTGTAGTGGAAGGCGGCGTTGTCCGCGCCGGCCGCCCGCGCCCGTTCGGCGTACGCCTCCGCCTCCTCGAGGCGCCCGGCGGACAGGTGCGCGGCGACGAGATTGTTCAGCGCCATGACCTGTCCCGGATCCCGTTCCAACATGCGCTGCCAGGCAGCGATCGCCTGGTCCGCGTGGCCGCGCGCGAGGTGTACCTCCGCCAGGGCCTCGAGCGCCATCTGCACGACCTGGCCCGGTTGGGCCTGCGGCGAGGTCTCGGCGTCGTCCCCGTGCTGGGCGGCGAGGCCCAGATGGTGCGTGGCCGCGTCCCACATGCCCTTGCTCGCGTACGCCCGGCCGAGCATGTAGTGCGCGCCGGCGTGCGAGGGCCGGCGCCGCACGATCCGGCGCCACGCCGCGATGGCGGCGTCGATGTCGCCGGCCTCCGCCTCGGCTACGCCCAACAGGTAGAGGATGAGATCGTCCTTGGGGGCCATCTTCTCGCAGGCGCGGAGCTGGTCGCGGGCTTCGCCCGGCTGGCCGGCTTCCAGAAGCGCGGCCGCCAGCGCGCGGCGCGCGGCGAGATCGCGGGGCTTGCGCGCGACGAGCCCGCGCAGCGCCTCGATGGCCTCCTGCAAGCGGGCCGGGTCCGCGCGGCCCTGTCCGTCGACGCTCATGGGTCAAGGCTCCCTTCTCCGCGGCTCTCGTTGGACACAGGGGCCCGGAGGCCCCCAGCCCGATGATCCATTCGAAAGAAAACGAGGCGGGTTTGCCGCCTCGGGTCAGGGATGGTCCGGGTGCTGCGAATCGTCCGCCGGACCGTCCGGCGGGCCGTCCGCGTGGCGCAACGCCAGCCGGATGCGCCGGAGAAGCTCGTTCTTCGAGACGAAGCCCGTGATCTTGTCGAGCTCGTCCTCTTGCCGGAACAGGATCATCGTCGGCACGCTGCGAACGCCGTAGAGAGTCGCGGCCATCGGGTTCTCGTCAACGTTCAGCTTGAGGATCTTGACGGTGCCGCCAAGCTCCCCTGCCACCTCTTCGAGGACGGGGTTGAGGAACATGCACGGCTTGCACCAGGGTGCCCAGAATTCGACCAGCGTGGCTCGGTCGGAGTGGTAGACCTCCTCGGCGAAGGTGCTGTCCCGCAGCTCGACAATCTCCGCCATGCCGCCCCACCTTTCCTCGCTTCGGCGTCCACGCGGACCCTGCCGACTGTAAGCAGTACGGTTCTACACCTGCCTTGATTCCCCTCTTGGCAAAAGGCGCCGACCAGATTCCGAACATTCTCGCCAAACACGACTTTCTTTATTCGACATTTCCGTTGACAGGCATCGGCCGCCATCCTAGCATCAAATCGTGGTGATCGCGCACGCTGGGGCCGGAAGGTCCAGCTCTGCGGATTCACATAATGTTCGGAAACAAGGAGGCGGTCGCGTGCTGGAGCGGTGGTTTCAGCTGAGGAAGCACGGCTCGGACGTGCGCACGGAAGTCGTCGCCGGCCTCTCGACGTTCATGGCGATGGCCTACATCCTGTTCGTCAACCCGAGCATCCTGTCGATCGCCGGCGTGCCGCGCGACGGGGTGTTCTTCGCGACGGCCGTCGGCGCCGGCCTCGCCACCCTCGCCATGGGCCTGTTCGTCAACTACCCGATCGCTTTGGCGCCCGGCATGGGCTTGAACGCCTTCTACACGTTCACCGTGGTGCTGGGCATGGGCATTCCGTGGCAGACGGCGCTCGGCGCGGTGTTCATCTCGGGCATCATTTTCCTGCTGCTCACCGTAACCCGCGTGCGCCAGCTCATCATCGAGGCCATCCCCAGCAGCCTCAAGCACGCGATCACGGTCGGCATCGGGCTCTTCATCACCCTGATCGGGCTGAAGCTGACCGGCATCATGACGGTCGTCCTTTCCCTGACGCCGGACACGCTGAAGGCCGTCGAGGCCGGTCACGGCAACGCGGTCGCGACGCCGCTCGACACGGTGATCGCGATGGGCGACATCCTCAAGCCGGACACGCTCGTGGCCATCCTGGGCATCGTCCTGATCGGCATTCTGATGGCGCTGCGCGTGCGGGGCGCGGTGCTCCTCGGCATTCTCGGCACGATGCTCATCGGCGTGCCGTTCGGCGTCACGGATCTCTCGCACTTCAAGCTCCTTCAGGTGCCCCACTTCGACCAGACGATCGTGGGCCAGCTCGACATCCTGGGCGCGCTCAAGATGGGACTCCTCACCGTGATCTTCACGTTCACGTTCGTCGAGCTCTTCGATTCGCTCGGCACGATCGTCGGGACGGCGCAGCGGGCCGGGCTCATCGACGACTCCGGCTCCTTCCCGCGCGTCGGCCGCGCCCTCGCCGTGGACGCGGCGGCCGTCACCGGCGGCGCCGTCCTCGGCACGAGCACGATCACGGCCTACATCGAAAGCGCGACCGGCATCGCCGCCGGCGGCCGCACCGGCCTGACGGCGGTCGTCGTCGGTGTGCTGTTCCTGCTCGCCGTCTTCTTCGCGCCCGTGGCCGGCATCATCCCGGACGCGGCCACGGCACCCGCGCTCGTCATCGTGGGCGTGCTCATGATGGCGGCGGTGAAGGGGATCGACTTCGAGGACTTCACGGTGGCGCTGCCGGCGTTCCTGACGATCGTCCTCATGCCGTTCACCTACAGCATTGCGAACGGCGTCTCGGCGGGCCTGCTGCTCTATCCGCTGATGAAGCTCGTGACCGGACGCGCCCGCGAGGTGCACTGGGTCCTCTGGGTGCTGGCCGCCGTCGTGCTGGCCCGGTTCATCTGGCTCATGGCGTGAGTTCCGGCGCGGCGCGCCTGAGCGCCGCCGCCGAAACGCGGAGCCCGGGGGCGGGGAGCGCCCCCGGGCTCTTTCGCGCTGTTCGGACGCCGCGGCCGCGCGCCCCCGCGGCGCTCGCCCGGTCCTGTCCGGGCCTCAGGCCCCCAGGTACGCCTCCCGCACGTCCGGGTTCGCCAGCAGCGTGCCGGCATCGCCGGAGAGGACGATCCGCCCCGTCTGCAGCACATACCCCCGGTGCGCCACGTGGAGCGCCTGGTGCGCGTTCTGCTCCACCAGAAGCACCGTGAGGCCCTCCCGGTTCAGTTCCGCGATGGTGGCGAAGATCTGCTCGACGAGCACCGGCGCGAGGCCCATCGAAGGCTCGTCGAGGAGGATGACCTGCGGATTCGACATGAGGGCGCGGCCGATGGCCAGCATCTGCTGCTCTCCGCCGGACATGGTGCCGGCCTTCTGCGCGCGCCGTTCCTTCAGCCGCGGGAAGAGCTCGAAGACGTACGCCATGCGGCGCGCGATCTCTCTCACGTCCCGGACGAGGCAGGCGCCGAGCTGAAGATTTTCCTCCACCGTGAGCCGCGCGAAGACGCGCCGCCCCTCGGGCACGTGCGCCACGCCCAGCGCCGCCGTCCGATGCGGCGGCCAACCGCGGGTGTCCTGCCCGAGAATCCGCACGGCGCCGTGCCTCGGCCGCACGATGCCCGAGATGACACGCAGCGTGGTGGACTTTCCGGCGCCGTTCGCGCCGATGAGCGTGACGACCTCTCCCCGCGACACGCGGAGCGACACGCCCTTCAGGGCCTCCACCGACCCGTAGAACGCGCGCACGCCTTCGAGCTCGATGACGGTTTCGCTCACCGCTCCACCGCCTTTCCCAGGTACGCTTCGATCACGCGCGGGTCGCGCCGGATGGCCTCCGGCGGCCCCTCCGCGATCTTTGCGCCGTGGTCGAGCACCGTCACGACGTCGGAAATGCCCATGACGACCTTCATGTCGTGTTCGATGAGCAGGATCGTCAGGCCGCGCTCCCGCCGGAGCGCGTCGATCAGCTCCATGACGGCCTCGGTCTCGCGGGGGTTCATGCCGGCGGCCGGCTCGTCGAGCAGCAGCAGCGCCGGCCGCACCGCGAGGGCGCGCGCGATCTCCAGCCGCCGCTGGTGGCCGTAGGGCAGGTTCTTCGCCAGCTCGTTGCCCAGGCCGCCGAGGCCCACGGCCTCCAGCAGCTCAAGCGCCTCTGTCTGCGCGCGCCGCTCTTCCTCGTAAGCGCGCCGCGTCCCCAGCACCACGTCGAACAGGTTGGCGCGCAGGTACTGGTGCATGCCGATGAGGACGTTCTCCACGGCGGTGAGTTCCTTGAACAGCCGGATGTTCTGGAACGTCCGGCTGATGCCCCGCTCCGCCACCTTCTCCGGGGGCAATCCGGCGATGCTGCGGCCGCGGAAGACGATATCCCCCGCGTCCGGCCGGTAGATGCCGGTGATCATGTTGAAGAGCGTCGTCTTGCCGGCGCCGTTCGGGCCGATGAGGCTGTGCACGCGCCCGGCCTCGATGCGCAGGTCCACGCGATCCACGGCGACGAGGCCGCCGAAGCGCTTCGTCACCTGGCGCGCCTTGAGGATGACGCCCGCCGCCTCGACCGCGACGCTGGACGTCACGCCGGCTCACCTCCCGAAGCCGCCGGGCGCGCTGCGCCCTCTTCGACGTTCACGTGGCGGCGGCGCGCCGGGATGAGCCCCTCGGGCCGCCAGATCGCCATGAGGACCAGGATGATGCCGAAAATCAGCTGATGGTACTGCGACGGGTTGAGCGCCGGCGGGATCTGAATGCCCCAACGCGCGCCCACCGAGTTGATGAAGTCCGAAATGCCGCCGAGCACCTGGACGTTGAGAAGCGTCACGATCGCCGCGCCGAGCGCCACCCCGGGAATCCCGCCCATGCCGCCGAGCACGATCATCGACACGACGCCGATCGACTCCATGAACGTGAACGAGGTCGGGTCGACGTACGACTGCTTCGCCGCGAAGATCACGCCCATCATGCCGGCGAAGGAAGCGCCGCACGCGAAGGCCAAAAGCTTCGCGCGCGTCAACGGCACGCCCATCGCGCGCGCGGCCGTCTCGTCCTCGCGGATGGCCGCCCACGCGCGCCCGATCCGCGATCCCTCAAGGCGCATCGTCACCCAGACGATCAGCCCCACGATGACGAGCGTGATGAAGTAATAGTCCACGGCCGCGCCCAGCTGCCGCGAGCCGATGGCCGGCGCGGCCACGCCGGGCAGGCCCACGGCGCCGTTCGTAATGGAGTTCAGGCCGGCGGCCAGGATGCGGATGATCTCGCCGAAGCCGAGCGTGACGATCGCGAGGTAGTCCCCGTGCAGCCGCAGCACTGGGATGCCCAGGAGCACCCCCATGAGCGCCGCGGACAGCAGGCCGAACACCACGAACGGCCAGAACCACGCGCCGCTGAGCGGCCCGTGGACGAAGGAAAGAAACTCGGCGGCCTTCCCGGTGGAGAAGATCGCCCACAGGTACGCGCCCGTCGCGTAGAACGCCACGTAGCCCAGGTCCAGGAGACCCGCGTAGCCGATCACGATGTTCAGCCCGAGCGCGAGGGCCACGTAGATCGCCACCGTGGTGCCGACGCCCATGAAGAAGGGGTTGCTCGCGGCCACGGCCGGAAAGACCACGAGCGTCTCCAAGGCGGCAATGGCCGCCTGCCAGCTCCCCGGCACGGCCCGCGCGCCGAAGATGACGAGGAGATTCGCCAGATACAGCAAGAACGCGATGATCGACCGCGGGAACAGGAGGAGGAGCGTCACCGTGAACGCGAGGTACGCCGCGACGAGCACGAGCTGCGCCTCGCGGCCGCCGGGCAGCCGCAGCCAGAGAGGGCCCACGAATCGCTGGAGAGTCGCCATCGCTACACCTTCTCCTGTACCTTCTCGCCGAGCAGGCCCGACGGCTTGAAGACCAACACCGCGACGAGGATGCAGAACGCGAACACGTTCTGAAACTTGGCCCCGACGAAGCCGCCGCCCACCTGCTCCAGAACGCCGAGCAGGATGCCCCCCAGAAACGACCCGGGAATGTTGCCGATGCCGCCGACCACGGCGGCGGTGAAGGCCTTGATGCCGACGAGAAAGCCGATGTACGGCGTGATCGTCGTGTACTGTGTGGCGAAGAGCACGCCGGCGGCGCCGCCCATCGCGGAGCCGATCAGAAACGTCAGGGCGATGATGCGGTCGACGTCCACGCCCTGAAGGGCGGCGGTCGTCGGGTCCTCCGCGACGGCGCGCATGGCGCGGCCGGCCCGCGTGCGGGAGACGAACAGCGTCAGGCCGATCATCATCAGAACGGCCGCGCCCACCACCACGAGGGAATTCGTCTTGATTGCCAGCGCGCTCGCCCACCCGGGCACGTGGAAGTGATGCACGCCCGGGAACACGTTCGGCACGGGGAGCACGAACTTCCCTTGATGAATCGTTTCGATGAGGCGGACCAGGTCCTCGATGATGAACGAGACGCCGATGGCCGAAATCAGAATGATGAGCCGCGGCGACCGCCGCAGCGGCCGGTAGGCGAACCGCTCGACGGCGACGCCGAGTGCCGCGGCCACCGCCATGGCCGGAATCAGCGCCAGGATCAGCGCCAGCCACGGATTCGCCCCGGCGCCCAGACCCCAGCGGCCCAGCGCCACGAGGACCTCCGTGCCGACGAACGCGCCCACCATGAAGATGTCGCCGTGCGCGAAGTTGATCAGTTCAAGCACGCCGTAGACCATGGTGTACCCGACGGCGATGAGCGCGTACACGAACCCGACGACGAGACCGTCCAGGAAGAGCTGAGGCAAGATGTCCACCGCGGGGCTCCTTACGTGGGGCAAGCGCGGCGACGTCGCGGCCGGGGCGGGCGGGGGGGGGGGGGGGCGGGGGGGCCCCCCCCCCCGCCGCCCGCCGCGCCGGGGCCCCCCGCCGGCGCCCGCG
>JADGHN010000084.1 GCA_019683875.1 Clostridia bacterium | reverse complement strand
ACGCTGCCGTCGCAGAACAAGACGACGAAGTACGAGCACGTTTTGCCTCAGCTGGTCGCCGTGGAACAGAACGACAAGATCAAAGGGCTGCTCGTTCTCCTCAACACGGTGGGGGGCGACGTCGAAGCGGGGTTGGCCATCGCGGAGATGGTCCGCAGCCTCGGCAAGCCCTCGGTCTCCGTCGTGCTGGGCGGCGGCCACTCCATCGGGATCCCCGTGGCCGTCGCCGCGAACCGTTCGTTCATCGTGCCGACGGCGACGATGACCGTGCACCCGGTGCGCCTCTCGGGCCTCGTCATCGGTGTGCCGCAGACGTACGAATACCTGGAGAAGATGCAGGAGCGGATCATCAAGTTCGTCGTGGAGAATTCGCACATCTCCGCCGAGCGGCTCCGCGAGCTGATGTTCCGCACGGGAGAGCTGGCGCGCGACGTCGGCACGATCCTCGTCGGCGCGGAAGCTGTCCGGGAGGGCCTCATCGACGAGGTGGGCGGCGTCGCGGACGCCATCCGCGCCCTGCGCGCGCTGATCCGGCAGAAGGAAGGTGCTTGACATGCACTGGACGGTGTTGCCGCCTGAGGTGGTGTTCCAGCCCGTGGAGGAGGCGCCGCGCCGTCTCACCGCAACCTATGACGGGCGACGGGTGATCTGCGAAGCGTCGGCGGACGGCTGGCGGCTCAGCGCGCTCCTCTCCACCGACCCCAACGACTTCATGGACCCGAGGTTCCAGCCGGGAACCGTCCTGCCTCCGCACTCGCTGCAAGTCGACACGCGGTAGGGCTCGTCTTCGGCTATACTGGTCGTCGGCCGCTCCCGATCCCCCGAGGGGATTCGGCGGGGCGGCCTTTTTCGGCCGCGGCCCGCCCTCTTGCGCGCCCGCCCGTGGCCAGAGGGTCTCCCCGGAGGTGGCGCATGTCGATCTGGCAGGCGGTGCTGCTCGGCCTCGTGCAGGGGCTGACCGAGTTCCTTCCCGTCAGCAGTTCCGGGCACCTCGTGCTCTTCCAGCAACTCCTGGGCGTGACGGAGACCGGCGTGGCGCTGGACGTGGCCCTTCACGTGGGCACGCTGGTCGCCGTGTTCTGGGTGTACGGCCGCGACATCCTCCGGGTGGCGGGCGCGTGGTGGCGCAGCCTGTTCCCCGGCGCGGCCGGGGGGCCGCCGGGGGCGCGCCTCGCGTGGGCGGTGCTCGTCGCGACGATTCCGACAGGAGTCATCGGCCTGGCGGGCGAAAACGTGTTCGCCGGCTGGTTCGGCTCGCTGCGCGCAGTGGGCGTCTTCTGGATCCTCACCGGCGTGCTTCTCTATTGGGCGAGCCGCCGGGACGGAGGCCGCAAGGGGGAGACGGACATCAGCCTCGCCGACGCGCTGATCGTCGGGACGTTCCAGGGACTGGCCATCGCACCCGGGATCTCGCGTTCGGGCGCAACGATCGCCGCCGCCCTTGGGCGAGGCATCCGCGCGGAGGACGCCGCCCGCTTTTCTTTCCTCATGAGCATTCCGGCCATCCTGGGCGCGGCGGCGGTGGAGCTGCCCGAACTGGCCTCGCAGCCGCATCCTTCGCTGGCCGCCATGCTGACCGGCGGGTTCGTGGCGGCCGTGTCCGGCGTCTGGGCGATCCGGTACTTCTTGAAGACGCTGTACCGGGGCCGGCTTGAGGGCTTCGCGTATTACGTGTGGGCGCTGGGCGCCGTCGTCTTGGGAGTGACGTCTCTTGGCTGAAGCAGGCAAGCGGAACGGCCGGGCGCGCGGCCGTCGCCGCGCGCCGGCGCCTGCGCCGCAGGCGCGGGAAGCGCCGCGCGGCGGGCTGCCGTCGGAGCTGCGGCGGGAGTTGGCCGCCATCGTCTGGCTCGGCTTGGCCGCGTTGATGGCCGTCGCGCTGGTCTGGCCAGGGCGCGGCGTCATTCTCTCGGGCTTGGCTCGGGGACTTGCGTGGCTTCTGGGGCGCGCCGCGCCCATGGTTCCCGCCCTGTGCGGCGCGGGCGGTGCGATGCTCCTGGCCTCGGGCCGGATGTGGCCGCGCAACCGCGGGCGGCTCGTGGGGTTGGCGCTGGGCACGACCGTCGCGGCGGCCTGGCTCCACCGCGGGATCCCGCTCGACCGGGCCTTCGCGCGCGCTCCGCAGGGCGGAGGGCTCGTCGGCGCCACCGTGTGGTCGCTTCTCGCGCGCGCGTTCGGCGACGTCGGCGCGGTCGTGGTGCTGGTGACGGGCGCGCTGCTCTCCCTGGTGCTCCTGTTCCACGTGCGACCGTCCACCGTCGTGCGGGCTGCAGTGCGCGCCCTCGCGTCCTTCGGGCAGCGCACGGCCGCGTGGTTCCGCGACTTCTTCTTCGAAGAGGTTGAAGATGCGGCCGGCGCGCAGGCGGCTGCCGGCGCCGAACCGGCCTCGCTGCATGAGGCCGCGGCGGACGAGGCGGCCGTGGACGCCGTCATACCGGGCGTCGAGGACGGCGCTGCCCCGGACATCGATGTGGACGAGTGGTCGGGGACCGAGGCGGAGGATGTCGCCCGGGCGGCGGCGACCGACACGTCCCATGTCGGCGCGATCGACGGACCCGCGGTCGCCGGCGCGCCCGCACAACGGGGCCCGCGACCCGCTCCCGAGACCGCCGTCCCTGCCGGTCGCCGCGCCGCGCCGGCGGGCGTCGAACCGGGCGCGGACCGGCCCGTGCCCCATCAGCTGTCCCTGGACGACTACGCCGTGTACCGCCTGCCGCCGTTGGACCTGCTCAAGCGTCACGACCGGCGCGGGGCGGACCGCCGGGCGAAGGACGGCGAGCGCGGCGCGCGCGCGTTGGAAGAGACGCTGGCCAGCTTCGGCATCCAGGCGCGCGTGGTGGGCATGGACCAGGGCCCGGCCGTCACGCGCTATGAACTGCAGCCGGCGGCCGGGGTGAAGGTCAGCCGCATCGTCAGCCTGGCCGACGACATCGCGCTCGCCCTCGCGGCGACCGACGTGCGCATCGTGGCCCCGATCCCGGGGAAGTCCGCGGTGGGCATCGAGGTCCCGAACCGCGAGATCCGCACCGTGTCCATGCGCGAAGTCCTCGAACACCCGGCGTTCCAGCGATCGGCCTCCCGGCTCACGCTGGCGCTGGGCGAGGACGTGGCCGGCCAGCCGATCGTGGCGTCGCTGGAGCGCATGCTGCACGTGCTCATCGCCGGGGCGACGGGCAGCGGCAAGAGCGTCTGCCTCAACACGATCCTGACCAGCATCCTCTACAAGGCGCGCCCGGACGAGGTGAAGCTCCTGCTCGTCGACCCGAAACGGGTCGAGCTGTCCGTGTACAACGGCATCCCCCATCTCATGGCGCCCGTCATCACCGACCCGAAACAGGCGGCCGGCGCCCTGCGGTGGGTGCAGCAGGAGATGGTCAACCGTTACGAGCTCTTCGCCGATTGGGGCGTCCGGGACATCCACCGCTTCAACGAGCAGGCCGCGGCAAAGGGACGGCGGCCCCTGCCGTTCATCGTCGTCGTCATCGACGAGCTGGCGGACCTGATGCTGATCGCCGCCCGCGACGTGGAAGACGCCATCCAGCGGCTCGCCCAGATGGCGCGCGCGGCCGGCATCCACCTGATCGTGGCGACGCAACGGCCGTCGGTTGACGTCATCACGGGCGTCATCAAGGCGAACATCCCGTCGCGGATCGCGTTCGCCGTCTCCTCCCAGGCGGATTCCCGCACGATCCTCGATGGCGCGGGGGCGGAGAAGCTTCTGGGCAAGGGTGACATGCTCTTCTATCCCATCGGCGCGCCGAAGCCGGTCCGCGCTCAGGGGGCCTACATTTCCGAAGCGGAGCTTGAAGCGGTGCTCGATTTCGTCCGCGCTCAGGCCGCTCCAGAGTTCAACCCCGAGGTCCTGTCCGGGCCCGCGGGTGCCGCGAACGACGAGGACGACCGCCAGGACGAGCTGTTCGCGGAGGCCGTCCGCGTCGTGATGGAGACGCGCCAGGCGTCGGTTTCCATGCTGCAGCGCCGCCTGCGCGTCGGCTTCACGCGGGCCGGCCGGCTGATCGACATGATGGAGCGGCGCGGCTTCGTTGGACCGCACCAGGGATCGAAGGCGCGGGAAGTGCTCATCACGCCCGAAATGTACGAGCGCGTGTTCGGCGCGTCCGGCGGCAGGGCCCTTCCAGAGCAGTCCTCCAAAGAGTGACAGGCGTTCCGCAAACCGCCTAGCCGCACGGCGCCCTTTGGCGCGCGGCGCTGCGCATACTACGCGCAAACGTCCGCGAAAGGGGGCGGCGCGTATGCGTCAGATCGCGCGCCGATGTGCGGTTCTGGCCCTGGCCGCCGTGCTGCTGCCGGGGTGCACGCTGTGGAGCGGCAGCGTGCAGAAGAAGCCGCTGCAAAAACCGAACGTCAACAATGTGGCCAACACCACGGGCCGGCTCATGGTCCTCGGCTTCTACGACGACCGTCAGGAACCGAAGCGAGGACAGATCCTGGACACCGTGAAGCGGAACAAGGACGTCATCAGCGAGCTGGCGCCGTTCTGGTATCGAATTGAACGCGACGGCAGCATCATCGACGTCAGCGAGAACGATGTCCGGGACTTCGCGAGGAAGAACGGCATCCGGCTTCTGCCGCTCGTGACGAACAACAACGGCAACGATGCGTTCCTGAACGACGCCCGGGCGCGAAGCCGTGCGATCTCCAAGCTCCTGGACATCCTGGACAAGAACAAGGATGTCTATGACGGTTTCAGCCTCGACTTCCAGCTGCTGAGTCCCGCCACCCGCATGGGTCTGACGAGCTTCGTCTCGCAGCTGTACCCCGAGATCCGGAAGCGCGGCAAGCGGCTCAACATCGACGTCATTCCGGCGGGCCAGCCGGACGACAAGAGTTCTCCGTACGATTACGCGAAGCTGGCGCAGAACGTCGACCAGATCGTGCTCATGACCTACGACAACCACAGCGACGCGAGTCAGTCGGGCCCGATCGCGCCTCTGAGTTGGGTGCGCCAGCGCGTCGAGATGGCGATCGCGTCCGGGGTGAAGCCCGCGCAGCTCGTTCTCGGCGTGGCCGCGTACGGCTACGACTGGATCCAGGGGACCACCCAGGCGGAGACGATCCGCATGAAGGACGCGGAACAGCGCGTGAAGGGCACGGTGCAGCGCGCGAGCGACCTCTCGCCGCACTTCACCTACACGGACAACAAGGGCCGCACGCACGTCGTCTGGTACGAGGACGAGGTGTCCGTGGCGAAGAAGGTGCGGCTCGCGAAGGACATGCGCTTGAAGGGCATCGCCATCTGGCGGCTCGGATACGAGAACCAGAAGTACTGGGACGCGATCAAGGCGAACATCCAGTAGCGCACGGCGTTCCACCGCGCGCCGCGGCGGCGACCGTCCCATGGGATGGTCGCCGCCGTCGTCACGGGGGTGGTTCGGGGTTCTTCCGGTCGATGCGACTCAGCGGAGCGACAGCCACGATCCCCAGGGGCGCTGGCGCTGTGACTCCGCCGACGGCCCGCCCTGCGCGGGCTCTTGCCCGCCGTTCCCCTGATTGGAAGCCGGCGAGCCGTCCTGGCTGTGGCCACCGCGGCCCTGCCCGCGCTGGCCCTTGGCGGAGTTGGCCAGCAGTTGCTCCATCTGCTTGGCGATGGACTGCGTTTCCGCGAGCACCGCCTTGAGCTTCCGCAGGTTGTCGGCCAGCCGGTTCGTCAGCTCCTCCTCCTGCGGGGCGGGCCCTTCCGGCGACGCGGCGTGCGCGGATCCGTACGCGGCTGGGCCCGACGGAGCCGGACCGGACTGCGGCGAACCGGGCGCGGCCTGCGGCATCGCCATCTGGGCCGGGCCCGCGGGCCAGGGCATGGCCGCGGCGCCCCCCGGCGGCATGCCGCCCGGCGCGGCCATGCCCTGCGCCGCGGCCGGTTGCGCCGCAGGGCCAGCGCCCTCCGAATGCGGCGACTGACCGTCGCCCGGCGCGGCCGGCCCCGCAGAACTCGCCATCATGCGAGCCAACTCCTGCTGGATCAGCCAGCGGAGCTGCATCTCCATCGGAGGCGCGGGCGGTAGCTGGGCCGCGCCGCCGCTGGCCGGACTCCACTCCTGAGACGTGCGTTGCTCCGACATGCTCATGCCGCCACCTTTCCGCCATGAGGAACCGCGATCCGTCGGGCCGCGCGGCGCGCGCCGGGGAAGAAAAAGGCCGCGGTGACGGGCACCGCAGCCCGGACATCGCCGCCAAGGCCGGCGTTCGTCGTCGTGGCGAGCGCCAGCCGCACTCCGAGGACGACGCCCACCCGCGTTCGCGCGGAGCGGCCCAACGCGCGGCATCCTCCCTGCATGGTCTGCGGCGTAGTGTGCCGCAGCCGGCGGGCGGCTATCCGCGCGTCAGCTCGAACGCGCGCGCGAAGCGTAGAGTTCCCGCAGGCGGCGCGTGACCGGCCCCGGACGCCCGTCGCCGATGGCGCGGCCGTCGACTTGGACGACGGGCAGGACCTCGGTCGTGGTGCCGGTGATGAAGGCCTCGTCGGCCGACCAGAGCTCGTCGAGCGTGAACGCGCGCTCGACGACGGGGATGCCGGCCTCCCGGGCGAGGTCGAGGACGACCCGTCGCGTGATGCCCGGCAGGATCCACTCGCTCTCCGGGTGGGTGCGCAGCTCGCCGCCCCATACGGCCATGAAGTTTGCGCTCGACGCCTCCGTCACGACGGCGCCGCGCACGAAGAGCGCGTCGTCCGCCCCGGCCTCCAGCGCCTCCTGCTTGGCGAGGCAGTTGAGGAACAGCCCGATCGACTTCACGTGACACATGTGCCAGCGACGGTCGGGCACGGTGACCAGCCGCGCGCCGTTCTCGTAAAGGGCGGGCGAAGGGGTCTTGGCCTCGCGTGCGATCATGAAGACCGTGGGGCGCGGGTCGGCGGGGAACGCGTGGTTCCGCGGCCCGCCGCCGCCGCGGGTCACTTCGACGTAGATGGTGGCCTCCTTGAGCCCGCTCCGATCCAGGGTCTCCAGCGCGGCCGCCTTGAGTTCCGCCACCGGCTTCGGCAACGGCAGCCTCATCAGGGACGCGCTCCGCTCCAGGCGCTCGAAGTGCTCGTCGAGGGCGAAGGGCCGTCCGCCGTACACGCGGATGACCTCATAGACGCCGTCGGCAAAGAGAAGCCCGCGGTCCTCGACGTGCACGGTCGCTTGACTGTAAGGCACGAACTGGCCGTTGAGGTACACCAGGGATTCGGACAAGCGCACGACCTCCTAGGGAGCATTATGGCATCATCAAGACCGTGCGGGACACGCGGAAGCGCGTGCCCGGCCGCCGTTCAGGCGCTGTGGTAGAATATGCCTGCCCTGCGCCGGATGAAGCCCCATCCGGCGCGGTCGGCATGGGGAGGATCCCGATGGGAAAGATCGAAGCGCGTCTCGCCGAGCTGGGCATCGCTCTGCCGCCGGTGGCGAAGCCGGTCGCCGCCTACGTGCCGGCCGTCCGCGCCGGGCGGTTCGTGTACACGTCGGGCCAGCTGCCGATGGTGGACGGCAAGCTCGCCTACCAGGGGAAACTCGGAGCGGACCTGTCCGTCGAGGACGGGTATCAGGC
>JADGHN010000083.1 GCA_019683875.1 Clostridia bacterium | reverse complement strand
CCGGGGGCCGCGGAATCCGGTAATCTGACGATAAGACAATGGGTGGAGGCGATCCTGTGGCCGGTTCGCACGTGCGCCCCGCGCGTCCGCGCGATCCCGACGATCCGTTCGACTTCACCGTGACGGAGCTGCGTGCCGCCTACCTGGCCGGCCGGTTGACGCCCACAGCGTATGTGGAATCGCTCCTGGACCGGATCGATGCCTTCGAACCCGAGTTGAACGCCTTCATCACGGTCACGGCCGACCTCGCCCTGGAGCAGGCGCGCGAAGCCGAGCGGCGCCTGGCCGAAGGCGGCGAGGAGGCGTACCGGGATGCGCCGCTGCTCGGCGTGCCCGTGACGATCAAGGACAACTTCGACGTGGCGGGCGTCCGCACGACGGCCGGCTCGCCGCTGCGCCGGGGCCATCGGGCCGCGGCAGACGCGGAGGCCGTGGCGCGCTGGCGCCGCGCGGGCGCGATCTTCCTCGGCAAGACGAACCTGCACGAGTTCGCCTGGGGCGCCACCACGGAAAACCCGCACTTCGGACCGGCTCGCAACCCCTGGGACCCGCGGCGGTCGCCCGGCGGCTCCAGCGGCGGCGCGGCCGCGGCGCTGGCGGCGGGCATCGGCATCCTGGCTCTGGGCAGCGACACCGGCGGATCCGTCCGCATCCCGGCTGCGCTGTGCGGGCTCGTCGGCATCAAGCCCACCAACGGCGCCATCCCGGCCGGCGGGCTCGTGCCGCTCGCCGCGTCGCTCGACTGTCCGGGCGTGCTGGCCCGCACGACGGCGGACGCGGCCTGGGGGCTGGCGGCGCTCGCGGCGGACGACGGCCGCCGCACCGGCGCGGGTGCAGGCGACGCCGCCGCCAGCGGGGGAGAGGACAGCGCCGCGCCGCCCGCCCCGCCGGGTGGTTGGGCGGCCTCGATCCTCGCCGCGGCCGAGTCGCCGGCCGGTTCCCTGGCCGGCCTGCGCGTCGGCGTGCCCCGGGAGCCCTTCTGGAACGACCTCAACGACGACCTCGCCGACCGGATCGAAGAAGCGATCGCCTGGTTCCGCGACCAGGGCGCGGTGGTGGAGGACATGCGGGCGCCCTTCCTCGCCGACGCCATGGTGCATCAGGGCGTCATCGCCCGGTACGAAGCGTTCGCGCACCTCCGCCACGATTGGCGCCGCCGCCCGGAGGGCTTCGGCCCGGACGTCGCGGCGCGCTTGCGCGCCGGCGAGGCCACATCGCTCAGGGATTTCGAGCTCGCCCGGCAGGGGCGCGCCCGCCTGATCGAGGAGGCGCGCGCGGCCTTCGGACGGTACCATCTGTTGGCGTTGCCGGCGACGCGCACCACGGCGCCGAGGATCGGGTCGTACCTGAAGGAGGACGGCTACGACGAGGCGCGCGACAACGAGCTGCGCCGCCTGCTGCTCAGCAACACCGGGCCGTTCAACCTCGTCGGCACCCCCGCGCTCACGGTCTGCGCCGGCCTGGGCGCGGCCGGCCTGCCCGTCGGGTTGCAGCTCGTCGCGCCGTGGTGGGAGGAGGCGCGTCTCCTGAGCGCCGCGGCCGCCTGGGAGCGCGACCACCCGGTCCGACTTCCACGAATCGAGGGCTAGCGTTGGACGAAGAAGCGTCGTCGCACGGGAGCGTCCGGGAATTGCCCGCCCGGTTGCGGGCGCCCGGGCTCGCCCCCTGGCAGCAGAACCTCTACGTGCTCTGGTTCGGATCGCTGATCGTTTCAGCCAGCTTTTCGCTGGTCATGCCCTTTCTGCCGCTGTATCTCGTGCAGCTGGGCCTGCGCGGGGACCCGAGCCTCTGGAGCGGGGTCGTGCTGGCGGGCGCGTTCCTCGGCACGGCCGTCATGTCGCCGGTCTGGGGCTCCCTCGCGGACCGCTTCGGCCAGCGGGCCATGCTCCTGCGGTCCGGATTCAGCCTGGCCGTCATCTACTTTCTGATGGGGTACGCCCAGTCGCCCCTGCAGCTGGCCGTCCTGCGCGTGCTCTTCGGCATGATGTCGGGCTTCATCCCGGCGTCGACGGCGCTCGTCGCGAGCAACACCCCCACCCCGGAACTCGGTCGCGCGCTGGGCGCGCTGCAGACCGGCGGCGCCGTCGGCGGCGTGCTCGGGCCGCTCTTCGGGGGCGTCATCGCGCACCTCGTGGGGTTTCGCGGCGCGTTCAAGCTTTCGGCCGCCGGGCTACTCCTCGGCGCCACGCTCGCGTTCCTGTTCGTCGGCGAGCGCGTTCAGGTCGTACCCTCCCGCGGTGTCCGGGCGCTCGTGACCGACCTCCGCGCGCTGCTCCAGGGCGGCTCGCTGCGGGCCGCGTACAGCATCCTCTTTCTCATGCAGCTCGGCGTGATGATGGCGGCGCCTGTGCTGCCGCTCCTCATCGCCAGCCGGGCGGGCCGCGCGTCGGTGGTGGCGGTCGGCGTGCTGTTCTCCCTGGCGGGGGTTGCACAGGTGTTCGGCTCGCCGTTCACCGCCCGCCTCGCGCGACGCTGGTCGTACCCCGCCGTGCTCGCGGCGTCGCTCGCGGCGGCCGGCGTCCTGATGCTCCCGCAGGCGTTCGCGCCCATCGCCGGCCTCGCCGCGGCGCGGCTCGCGTTCGGCGTGGCGCTGGCCTGGGCGACGGTCTCCGTGAACCTGCTCGTCGCCCGCGCGGCGCCGGAAGGCCATCGCGGACAAGCCTTCGGGCTCCTGAACACGGTGACGTCGCTCGGCAGCATGGTGGCCACGTTCGCGGGCGGGTTCGCCGGCGACCTCCTCGGCTGGTCGTGGGCGATCGTACTGAGCGGCGGCTTCTTCCTGGTCGCTGCGGCGCTGGCGCTCTGGGCGACGCGGACGGGACGGCTGCCGCGGGTAGGGGAGGCGTAGGGGGATCCGTCGCCACGTGGACTCCCCCAAGGCTTGACGGCCGGGTTCAGGTGGTAAACCATTAGCCTTGAAGTGTCCTCTTTCTCACAACGGTCTCGTATTCTGCCTTCAAGTCTTCTTCGAATCTCCTCCGCATATGAAGAACACGGTGCCCTGTGGTTCAGCTGGTCCGATGAACCCATGTCTGATGCGGATGAAATGGAGGGCAGCGTGATCCCGTGGAACCCGCCCACTCGATGGCGACAGCCCGAATCGCGCCCACGTATGTGAACCTGCTCCGGAATCGCAACTTCCGGTTGCTCACAGCAGCCTTTGGCGTGTCGACACTCGGGGATGCCTTTTTTGAATTGGCGCTCATTTGGATCATCTACTCCAATACCGGATCCACATTGCAGGCATCCGGCGTCGTCGTGACGGAGAGAATCGCCAGCGTTGCAGTGAGCCTCGTCGCGGGCACTCTGGTCGACCGCTGGAACCGGCGCCGGACGATGATCGCGGCAGATGTCGCGCGTTTTTTCGTCGTCAGCGCAATCGCGTTTCTTGCATGGCAGTCGAGTTTGACGCCCATGCTCGCATTTTTGTGTGTGTTCCTGCGGCAAGCTGCAAGCGTGTTTTTCAATCATGCCAGCAGCGCGATGATGCCTGCCGTCGTGTTGAAGGACGAACTTGTGACGGCGAGCGGGATCGCGCAAACGACCTACCAGGGCGTGTATCTCCTGGGCAAGGCGGTTGGCGGCTTCGCGGTCGCCGCGCTCGGCGTGGTCTTCGCGTTCCTCGCCGATGCCGTTTCCTTTCTGGTCTCGGCGGGGGCTCTGTCGCTGATGAAAGTGAGCCTGCCGAGAGCTGAACGACGGGATGAACCCCGAACGAATCCGTGGCTCCGGTTCTACCGAGATCTCTTTGGCGGCTGGTCCGTGATCACCCAGCAGAAAACGGTCTTGTGGCTGATGATCATCGTTCTATTGATCAACGCCGTCGCCATCGGTGCCTTGTTTCCGTCTCTGGTCACAAAGCAGTTGCACCGTGACGCCCGTGTCTTCGGCTTCCTTGAAGCGGCGTTCGTCATCGGCTCCATGGCGGGAGCGGCGGTTTCAGGGTGGATCAACAGGCGGATTGGGACAGGGCGCCTGTTCGCCAGCAGTCTGACCGTGGTCAGTCTCGCCACGGTCGGCATCGGTTTGTCGACCTGGGTACCGCTGACCATCGTCCTGGCGCTGTTGATGACGTTGTCCACGAGTGTGGCGAGCATCCCGGTTGGCGCGCTCATCCAAACCCTGATCCCGAGCGAGTACCTCGGTCGAGCCTTCGGATTCCTTGGCGCGGCTGCCTCCATCATGGGTCCGCTCGGCGCGCTGGCCAGCGGTTGGCTTGGCGACGCCGTGGGCCCGGGCGCCGCGGTCGTGATCGCAGGCGTTTGGGGGTTGATCCCCGCCGCCATGGCGTGGCTCAATCCCCATATCCGGGTCGCAAGGGCCGGAGGACGGGAAGTGTGACGAAGTCATGAAGTCGATGGCCATGGTTGTTATGGTTCTAGCGTTTGCCCTTTTCATGTCGAGTTGCGGCTCGGTGCCGCCGAAAGTCGTTGGCTCGAATCATGCCTCATCGGAGCAGACGAGCGACTTGGGATCTCCGGAAAGCCCCAAGCTTCAAAAGCCAAGCTGTGCAGGGTTGGTTGTTCCAGTCAACGGTGCGGGTCATGGCGCCGACATTGGTGCAGAGCCGGGAGCGGATGGGCGGTATTTCGACATGGCATTAGGATGGCGTGGCACAATTCATTACTTCGCTGATACGGAATCGGGCAGTGTACGAATGGACATTCCTCTCGATACTGATGTATCGACTTGCACCGACGATCGGGTGAAGAATCTGATTATCTCCATGAGACGGGACATCGCGCGCAACGTATCCCCGCAGATCTGTCGGGAAGTGAAAGACAATCTGGATGCGGGCCATTGGCTGAGCAGCGAGGCAAATTTGCCGCGCTACGATAGGGACGCTTTGCTGGCCTTTTACAAAACCTACTGCTCAGATTAAGGGCGTTTGACGGAAGCACGACGGGGGCAGGTGCCGGCTGCGCCGGCCGCGAAATCGCAGAACCATGACCTTCCGCTTCCTTCACCTGGCTGATGTCCACCTCGACGCGCCCTTCGCCGCACGCGCGCCGGAGCTTCGGCGGGAGTTGCGCGCGGCCGGGCGCGAAGCCATCACGCGCGCCGTGGACTTGGCGCTGGCGGAGCGCGTTCACGCCGTCCTCATCGCCGGGGACCTGTTCGACGGCGACAACCTCTCCCTGGACACGGAGCGCTTCCTGGGTGAGGAACTCGCGCGCCTGTCCGAGGCGCGCATGGCCGTGATCCACGTCACGGGCAACCACGATCCCGGCGGCCCCGGCTCCCGGGTGCGGCGCGTGCCGTGGCCGCGCGGCTTCCACCTCATCGCGGGGCGGCGCCCCGTCACCGTCGACGTCGCGGACGCCGAAGGGCGGCTGATCGGACGCGTGACCGGCATCGGCCACGAGACGGCACGAGAGGCGACGAACCTCGTCGCGGCGCTGCCGCATGTCGCCGGGGACGATGCGTCCGTCCCGCACGTGGCGCTGGTCCACGCCTGGGTTCAGGCCGCCGAGGCCGCGGACCACGACCGCTATGCGCCCTGCGCCGTCGCGGACTTCGCCGGCAAGGGGTACGCGTACTGGGCGCTCGGCCACATCCACAAGCGGCAGCAGGTCGCCGCGCGGCCGGCCGTGTGGTACCCCGGCAACCCGCAGGGGCGCAACCCGAAGGAGACGGGCGAGAAGGGCGCGCTGCTCGTCGAGATCGACGGGGAAGGCGAAGCGGCCGCGGCGCGGGTCCGCTTCGTCCGGCTCGGGCCGCTGCGCTGGGAGACATGGCGCGTCGACGGCCTCGAGGCGGTCGACCACCTTGAGGCGTTCAAGGCCGAGCTGGTCCGGCGCCTCCACACGCCGGACGCGGACGCGGGTGCCCTCGGGCCCGACTGCATCGTGCGCGTGGTGCCGGCGGGGCCGTGCCCGCTGGCGCCCGACTTGGCGCGCGACCTCGCCGATCCCGACAGCGCCGCCCGCCTGGAGGACGACCTCGCCCGCGCGCTCGGCGTGCGCGCCGTCGAACTGCGTCCGGAGGGCCTCGTGCGGCCGGTCGACGTCGAGGCGTTGGAGCGGCGCGGCCCGAGCCCGCTCGCAGAGGCCCTCGCGCTGTGGCGGGCGGCTGCGGCGGATGACGAGATCCTCGACCAGCTGGCGCCTGCGCAGCTGGCGGGCCTGCCGGCCGAGGTGCTCGCCGCCCTGCCGCCGCAGGAGGCGCTGGAGCGTCGCCGCGCGTACCTTCGAGAGCTTTTGCAGGGATTGGACCAGGAGATGGCCGCGCGCTTCGCGGCCGGGAACGGATGAGCCCCGCATGAGGATCGAACGCCTGCGCGTCGGCGCGTACGGTGGTCTCGCGGACTGGGAAGCGGAGCTCGGGGACGTGACCGTCGTCCTCGGCCCCAACGAGGCCGGCAAGAGCACGCTGCGGGACATCGTCACGACGCTGCTCTTCGGCTTCCAGCCGGCCAGCCGGGAGCGCCACCCGTACCTCCCGTGGGACCGGGACCGCTTGGAGCTGCAGGCCGAGCTGCGCTTGGACGGCGGGCCGCGGGCGGTCGTGGCGCGGCGGATGATGTCGACGATCCGCGGCACGCTGGCCGAGGACGCCGGGCCGGAGCAGAACCTCGCGAACCGGCCGCTGCCGTGGGTTGGCGCGCTGCGGCGCGAGGTGTACCAGAGCGTCTTCACGCTCGGCGTGGCGGACCTCCGCATGTTCGAGGAGAACGTTTGGCAGGCGCTGGAGGATCTGCTGCTGGGTGGCGGCGACGCGACGGGACTGCGGAGGCCCAGCGCGGTGTCGAGGGAACTGGAGGACGAGGCGGCGTCCCTGTGGCGCCCCGACCGGCGCGGGAAGCCGCGGGCGGCCGAGCTCGCCGAGGAAATCCGCCACCTTGAGGACCGGCTGGCCGCGGCGCGCCGCGCGGACGACCGCCGTCACGAGGCCGAGGCGGAGCTCGCGCGGCTCGCGTCCGCGCGCGCCGAGCTGGAGCGGCGCCTGCGGGAGACGTCCGCCCGGCGGGAACGCCTGCAACGCCTGCAGGAGGCGGCGGAGCAGCTCGACGAGCTCGACCGGCGACGCGCCCGCGCCGGCGATCCCGCCCGGCTCGAGGGGTTGCCCGCGGAGCCGGCGGAACGGCTGCGCGACCTCGACGCAGCGCTGCGGGCCCTGGACGCGCGCATCGCCGCGATCCGGGAGCGCGAGCAGGCAGCCGCCGCGCGCGAACGGCTTTCCGAGGCGGACGCCGCCGTGCTTCAGCACGAGGCGGAACTGCGCGCCGTCCTGCAGCGCGCGCAGTCCATCGCGTCCGACCGCGAACGGTTGTCGGAGCTGGAGGCGCGCGAGCGCGCGGAGGACGCGCGGCTGCGGCACGCGGCGGCCGAGGTGCTGGCCGGGCCGTGGACGGACGAGGCGGCAGAAGCTCTGGAGCGGCTGTCGCTGGCGGAGCTGGCGGAGCGCGTTCGGCGCGCGGAGCGGGCGGCGGAGGAGCGGCGCGCGCGGGAGCAGGAGGTGCGGGCGCTCCAGCTGCGGCTGGAGGCGATGGAGGCGGCGGCGACGGCGGGCGGAGCGGCGGAGGCCGCCCCCGCCCCCGGCGCGGCGGGCCGGGAGTTAAAAACAAAAACGCCCCCC
>JADGHN010000082.1 GCA_019683875.1 Clostridia bacterium | reverse complement strand
GGCCTCGGCCTGGACGGCGCCCTCGGCAAGGTCGCCTCCAAGTTCACGGGTCCCGTGGCGCAGGAGTTCGAGGCGTACCTCAAGGCGACGCGCGTCGGCGCGAGCCGCGAGGATGCGCTCGGCCAGCTGGCGGAGCGGGTGGCCCTTCCCGAGGTGCGCAACGTGGTGGCGGCGATTCTCCAGGCGGAGCGGCTGGGTGCTTCGCTGACCCGCGTGCTGCGCCTGCAGGCGGAGGAGATGCGCCTGCAGCGCCGCCAGCGCGCGCAGGAGCAGTCGCTCCGCGCGCCCGTGAAGATGCTCTTTCCTCTGGTGCTGTTCATCTTCCCGACCATCTTCATCGTGCTCCTCGGGCCGGCGTTGATCCGCATCGTCGATACGCTGTTCTGAGCCTTGCAGGAGCAGGAGATCTTAAATGTAGTCCAAGGCTCGCAACACCAACGGCGACGCGGTGTCAGGGTTGAGCCCGCACACTGGCACCCATTCGGCGCCCAGAGAGTCGACGCCGTCGGCGTCTTTCTTCACGGATGCGTCACGAAGCTCCGGCACCACGCGATACAGAAACCCTAGATGGAGCAGTTCGATGGGTGCGTCTCGTCGTTCGGGGATGAAGGTGACCACCCGGGAATACGCGCCCAGCAGCTCGTTCAGCATGGAAGCGGACCAACATACATAAGTACGGGGTTGGTATGATGGCACCGCGACAGGTGGCGTTGACACGTGGGCCAGCCATGGGTGCTCAACTCAATTGCATTATTGGACGTCGCTCTACTATAACCCGTAGTTACAATGAAAGGAGGAGGACAACGCCTATGTCCTCCTCCTTTGAGTCGTCTGCTTCGAGCTTAGGAGGACTTCGATGAATGAGACAGTTGCCATTTACGCTACATGGGGAGGTTCAATCGCTTCAATTATTTTGACCATTTTAGGTGTTAGATACAAATCGGCTCCGGTGATTCTCGTTAGCGCTCTTATGACATCGTTGGTGTGGTATGCTGGATCGACCCTTTCCATAATTGCAATTCTGGTCGGGTTGGGCCAGATAATCTACGCGTTAAACCTATGGCTTCCTGACGACTGGAAAAAATAATGGCGGTAAAACGTTTCCATCGGGCATGTGTGCCAGGACCTCTCTTTTGAAGTTGCGCTGCAACAATGACCCCTCGCATCCAAGCCGTCCTTCTTAGCTGGGTTCACACCAGATTGTGACATGTCATCACCATGCAACCAGTAGCGTACTTGGGGACGTCTAGGTCGAGCACGAAACCGCTGACCACGCCAACCCAGACTCCTCCCGTAGGCCTTCATCCCCGCGTCGGTCTCGGCTGTTTGCAGACCCGCGCCATCACACCTCTTCTATCTCCTCTACGAGCAAACGGAGATCAGCTGCTCCAGATGAGTCTGATGGAAAATGATACAAACGGTACCGTTCGAAGAGCTCAGGCTGGGTGAACTCCGCTCATATGGCCCTTCCCGAGGTACGCAACGTGGTGGCGGCGATCCTCCAGGCGGAGCGGCTGGGCGCGTCGCTCACGCGGGTGCTGCGCATCCAGGCGGGGGAGATGCGCCTGCAGCGCCGCCAGCACGGGGCCGCGCCGACCGCGCGGCTGCCGCATTGGACGGGCTAGGGCGCGAAGGGGTCCGCGCCCGTCAGGGCGATGCGCACGCTCGGCAACCGCTGCCGGCCGTAGTCCTCTGGCGTCGAGCCCGGGGGCGGCACGACCTCCAACGTCAGGTTGGCGGATCTCCGCCCTCCGTCCGTAAACACTGCCTCGACGCGCACCGCGTAGGTTCCGAGCGCGACCCCCTTCGGAACGCGAAAGGACGCCCACCAGTTTTCCCATCCGCCCACATCGCTTGAACGATGAAGCGCGACGTGCCCCCACGGCGTGACGGCGTCAATGCGAGCGGCCGGCGCGGACGTTGAGGCGAGGATCGTCACGTCCGTGTCGGGTGGCACGCGGCTCGGGTGCAGCGACGCGTCCAGCCGCTTCATCTCAAGCCGGATTGGCAGGGGAGTCGAGGTGCGAGGCTCCGCGACGTACGACCGGATCTCCGCGCGCGCGTAGTAGACCCCCGGGGCGAGCGGACGAGCAGCGTCGTCGCGCCCGTCCCAGATGGCGACGACCCGGCTCGCGCCCGCGGGGACGACGCTGAGCGTGCGAAGCGTCTCGCCCTGGCTGTCCTCGACCCACACTCGCCACTGTGCCAGGTTTCCGTTTTGCAACGAGTGGGCGTGAATCGAGACGACATCCGCGATGCCGTCGTGGTCGGGCGAAAACGGGTTGGGGTCGGCCTCCAGGCGAACCCACGCGGAGCGGTAGATCACCGTCGCCGCCTCGCTTCTCGTGAGCGAAGACCGCGGACGAAGCGTC
This sequence comes from Clostridia bacterium, assembly GCA_019683875.1. NCBI lineage: Bacteria > Bacillati > Bacillota > Clostridia > Clostridia bacterium. The sequence continues at coordinate 5,362 of JADGHN010000082.1, read as the reverse complement.
CGGTCGGGGTATCCCCGCAGAATCCGGAGCCGGATGGCGGCCCCGATCTCTTGCCTGAGGGCGGGTTGAACCTGCCACCCGTCACGGAAGCCGGAAAGCAGCGCGTCGACATCCGATGATGAGAGCGAACGAGCATACCCCTCGAGGCCGAGAGCTCGGATCAGCCACGCGACGGCGTCTTGACGCTCGATTTCCGCGCTCGGAGCGAAGGGCGTGCGCCCATCGGGCAGGATGCCCGTTCGATACGCGGCCACGAGCCAGGGAACGGCATCGAACTTACCATATATTAGAAATGAAGACGGCACGTCGACGTAGGGCAAAGCCCCGCCTTGGGGCGTGAGTTCGAAGGCCTTGGCCAGCATGACGGCATAGTGCACACGTTCCACTTCCGCGTCCGGTTCGAACCGTTCGACACGCACCCACGGCCGCGATCCGTACGGATGGACGGACCAACCGTCCGTGACGCCGACGCTCCAAAGGTCGTGAATCGCGTCGTACGCCCAGTCGCTTGACGGGACATCGTCGTACCAAGGCGATGTGGGTTCTCCCGCCGCCGCCGGCCGCACGGTCACCAAGACGATCAGCGCAGCGACCCAGACCGCGCGCCATGCACGCCTTCCCGATCCGCTCACTCCCATCACCTCGACAAGATGTTCCACACAAAAATTGGTAGTCCTGTCAGTTGCTGGGAAGGAGTTCCAGACCGTGGCGCGAATCCTCCTTCACAGAATCTGGAAGTGAGGAGGCGGTTTCGCTGCGCAGGGCGTTTCGTTGGCAGGAGGTGGCGCTGGTCGGATTCGCCGCATCCGCCGGACTGTTCGTGTTCTTCCAGTTCCGTGCGCTGTCCGCCACCGTCCCCGTCATCGTGGCGGCTCGCGACCTGTCCGCGCACCAGGCTGTCCGTCCCGGGGACGTGAGGGTGTCACAGTGGCCGGTGCGTTGGGTTCCACCCGGTGCCCTCCATAACTTGAGTGACGCAACCGACCGCTACAGCCTTCAACCGGTGGCGGCGGGACAACCGCTGATGAAGACGATGCTGTCGTCCGATCCGCGGGACGGTGGCGTGCGGGCGGCATTGGCTCCGGGAATGCAGGGGTTCGCCGTCCCCGTGGGGGACGAGCCTTTGCCGCCCATCCGGGTCGGAGATCTCGTCGACCTCGTCTACGTCAGTTCCAAATTGGAAGGTTTGAGCCTGTCCCGCCTTCTGGTGCGGGGCATCGAGGTCATCGGCGTCCAGGAGGCGCCGTCCGCGTTCGGCCAACCGGCGGACGTGGACGCCATCGTCGTGGCCGTTCGCCCGGACCAGGCGGAGCGCATCGCTTATGGGCTCGCGAACGGCCGCCTGTTCGTCGCGCTGGACTCATATGAACCTGCGGCGGAGCCCACGGCCGGGGTCGACGAGCGCTCTCTCTTTCAAGGAGAGGCGGTGATGTCCGGTGGCTCCTGACCTTCGCGTGTTCGTGGTCTCGGCGGACCGGGAGCTGGCCGCTTACGTTGCGGACTCGCCGGGGCTGAAGCTCGTGGGAGCGACGACGGATCGGACGCTCGCGCGTGCGGCGTTGACCGCCCTGATGGCCGACGTGTACGTGCTGGACTGGCGCGTGCTCGACATTCCTCAGGATCTGTCGGCCGTGGATCCGGCGACGTTCGCGGCCGCGGTCATCGTCGCGAAAGACACGCCGCCCATTCCGGGCTGGGAGCGCAGCGGAGGACACCGCCGCCTGTTTCCGGAGCCTTACGACCCGCTGGAGATCGTGGCGTGGGCCCAGTGGCTGAGCCAGACACAGCACGAGTACCGCCGTCAACAACCGGCGCAGAATCCCCCCGCAGCCGACGCTGCGCCGGAGTCGGACATGCCCACAAGGCGACTGCAGGGCGGGGATCCGGACGCCCCGGGCCGACTGACCCGGCTGCGAGAGCTTCGGGCAGGCGGTTGGCCCGTCGGGACACGGTCGGCGGCATCGGCGGACTCGCGCGCCACCAGCCGCGTTCTCGCGGTCTGCTCCCCGAAGGGCGGTGTCGGCAAGACGACCATCGCCGCCAATCTGGCCGTCGCGTTGGCCGTGTTGGGGCAAGACGTGCTTCTGGCGGATCTCGATCTGTCCTCATCCGACATTGGCGTCCACTTCGACTTGGACGGCGGGCCGACTCTTCTGGACCTTCTCCCCAAGTTGGAGGCGCTGGATCGACCGCGCCTGGACCGTGAGCTGCCCCGCCACATCAGCGGAGTTCGCGTTCTGCGAGGGCCCGCCCGGCCGGACCTTGCGCAGTACGTCACGACGGAGGATGTCATCCGCCTTCTGGACTGGTCTCGGAAGCACTTCAGCTGGGTCGTCGTCGACACGGCTCCGGATGCCGCGCAGGACGTCCTGTACCAGGTGATCGAGCGCGCCGACGTGACCCTGGTCGTCAGCTCCTTGGACGCCGCGTCGCTTCACCGTACGCGGATGTTCCTGAGCCTGCTGCGCCAGCTGTCCCTGCCCGTGAACGGGGATCTGCGCCTCGTCGTCAACCGCGCAACGGCGGGAAGCCCGGTGTCGGTCGGCGGCGTTCAAGGTTACCTCGGCCTCGCGCCGGCCGCAGTCCTGCCCGAGGATGTGCGCTCCTGCGAAAACGCCGTGTTCGACGGGCAGCCGCTCGTGTGGCGGGGCAAGCCGGCGGCCCTCGTCGACCCCATCCGCAGAATGGCCGCGGACCTGTGCGGCCATGCGGCGCCTGAGACGCAGCGGGCGAGATGGGCCCTGTGGAGCTCGCTTCAGAGGAGGTTGCGCGGATGAGCTCTCTGCGCGAACGGATGAACGTTTCGTCGATGGCGACGGGCGACGATACCCTGGATCGCGTGCGCGCCGCGCTCGCCGGCGCTGGGGAGGTGGTGGCGGCTGCCCGTCGCGATCCGGGCGCCCGGCGCTATCTCGAACAGGCGATCGCAAGCGCGGTGGCCCAGGAGGGCCAGCCGTCCACCCCCGACAGGGTCGCCCGGTTGGCCGAAGAGCTCCTGGGGTACGGCCCCTTGCAGCCGCTCCTGGAGGACCCGGCTGTCACCGACATCATGGTTAATGCCCCGGACGCCGTCTATGTGGAACGCGGCGGACGCCTGGAACGCACTCAGGCGCGCTTCCGTGACGAAGCGCACATCGTCGAGGTCGCCCGACGGATCGCGGCTGGTGCGGGCCGGCGGCTGGACGCGGCTCATCCGTACGTGGACGCAAGGCTTCCCGACGGCTCTCGGTTCCATGCGGTGCTGCCTCCGATCGCCATCCATTCGCCCTGCATGACGATCCGCCGGTTCGGGCGCACCTTTCCCAGCCTGGACGAGCTCGTCCAGCGCGGCGCGTTGTCCGTCACGATGTCCGCCACCCTCGCGCGCGCCGTGCGCTCGCGGATGAACGTGCTGATCGCCGGCAACACCGGCTCCGGCAAGACGACGCTTCTCAATGCGCTGTGCGGTGCCGTGGCGCCGCACGAACGCGTGATCACGATCGAAGACGCGGCGGAGCTGCGACTGCCTGTCGAGCACGTTGTCGCCCTCGAATGCCGTCCGCCGAACGTGGAGGGCCAGGGCGCCGTCACCCTGCGCGATCTTGTGCGCAATGCCCTCCGCATGCGCCCGGACCGCCTCGTCATCGGCGAGATGCGCGGCGCGGAAGCGTTTGACGTCTTGCAGGCCTGGCACACCGGGCACCGCGGCAGCTTGTGCACCCTTCACGCCAACGGTCCGGTCGACGCGCTGGACCGCTTCGCCACGCTGGCGGCGCTGGCCGGCGAGGGAGTGCCGTTCGACATCCTTCGGGCGCAGGTGCAGAGCGCCGTGGATCTCGTCGTCTTCCTGGAGCGCGATCCGGAAGGAGGACGACGCGTATCGCTCGTGTGCGAGGTGAGGGACGGCCGCTGCCAGCCCCTGTCGATCGCCGAGGACGGAGGGCCTGCGTACGTCGTTGCGCCGGCGGTCGACGCCTTCCACCGGCGCTGCCACTCCGCAGAAGGGACAGGCCGGGAAAGGAAGGCCGGAGGATGAACGTCTTCGGCGTGATGACCGCATTGGCCGCCGCTGCGGGCGCGGCCGCCGGCGGCTCCGTTCTGCTCGAGCGGACCGCGGAGACGCTCGTACTGCGGCGGTTGCACCCGAGGCGCCGGACCGCGTCGATCAGGCTCGGGCGGCGCCCCAGGGCGACGGGCGAACTGCCTTCGTTGCTGCTCGACATCGCGGCGGGGCTGCGCAGCGGGCTCGACCTGCCCATGGCGTTGCGTCATGCGTCGGGGAACGGTCGTTTGGGAGCGCGGTTGCGCCAGGCCGTCGAGGCGTACGATCTGGGCGCCCCGCTCGAAGACGCGCTGCAGTCTGTGCTCGCGCCTGAAGGTGACGAGGGCCAGGCGGTGGCGCGCGTGTTCCAGGTGCACGGCCGCACGGGTGGACAGCTGGCGCCGATGCTCGTCGTGATGGCTGAGGCGTTGGAGCGGCGACGCCTCGTGCACCGGGAGATGGCCGCGCGGAGCGCGGAAGCCCGGTACAGCGCAGCCTTGCTGGCGTCTCTGCCTCCCTTGCTCCTCCTCGGACTGTCCCGATGGGCGCCCGCCATGGCGGAACCGCTCTGGCGGACCGGGATCGGACACGCCGCGCTCCTGTACGCGGGGGTGAGCTGGGCGTTGGGGGTCGCCTGCTGCGTGGTCCTCCTTTCTCCGCTACACGGCATTCGCATCCGGCCGAGCGTCCGGACGGTGCATCGCCCGTGACGGCGGTTGGGGTGGCGGTGGCGGCCGCCGCGGCGGCGCTGGTGTTGGGACGGTTCCTCATTCCGGCGTCGGAGCGGTTGTCGGAGAGGAAGCACCGGTGGCGCGACCTGCTGCTGCGGACGCATGACGGCACGACGTGGCCGGGTCCCATGCTCGTGGCTGCGGCCGTCATTATGGGCGCTTCGGGTCGGTTCGTCCCCGCGGCCGTCACCCTTCTGCTCCCGTGGGCGGCGGGTCGGGTGTCGGCGAGGGTCGTCAAGGAACGCCTGCGGCGAAGCGCCGAGGATGAGGCGCCGGACGTACTCGACCTTGCGGCCTGCCTTGCCGCTGGAGGTCTGTCGCCACGGGAAGCGCTGGCCCAGGCGGCGGCAGCAGGGTCCGGCGCGCTTTCGCGCGCGGTCCGTCAAGCCGTCGAGCGAGCCCAGCTTGGCGCGGATTTCCTGGCAGAGCTTGATGCGGCATGCCTGCGTTTGCAGGCCCAGGAGGGCGCGGCGCTGGCTCGCGCCCTCGTTGCGGCGGAAGCGTTGGGAGCGCCGGTTGCGGACGTGTTGAGGGCCGAGGCCGATCGCTCTCGAGAGCGCCAGAGGCTGCGGCGAATCCAGCAGGCCGACGCGTTGCCCTTCAAGCTCAC
>JADGHN010000081.1 GCA_019683875.1 Clostridia bacterium | reverse complement strand
CGCTCGGCGTGGCCGCCATCCAGTCGGGCTTCCGGGTGCGCTATGTGCCGGCGGTGAACTTGGTGAGCGAGCTGCTCCACGCGGCCGCCGAGAACCAGCGGTCGTGTCCCTGTTAGTGGTGTAAATTCTCCCTCGTGGTTCCCACGCCGGCTGCCTAGTTCGCGGCCGTCGCGATGAAGGCGTTCACCTCCCTCCGGCCAATCTCCGCCATGGACTCCGCGCTGAAGTATCTTCGGCCAGTCGCCCATTCGTCGTTCTGTTCCATGAGCACCGCCCCCATCAGCCGCAACACCGACGCACGGTTCGGAAAGATGCCGACCACGTGCGCCCGGCGCTTGATCTCCTTGTGCAACCTCTCCAGGGGATTGGTCGAGTGAATCTGCCGCCAGTGCCGTTCCGGAAACACCATGTACGCGAGAACCTCGTCTTCCGCGTCAAGAAGGAGCCTGGCCAACTTGGGGAATCGCGCCTCAAGCGTGTCGGCCACATGGCGGAGCTGGGCACGGGCCTCGTCCTGCGTGGCTTGCGTGAAGATCGTCCGCACCGCCGCCGCCACCATGGGCTGCGCGCTCTTGGGCACCTGGGCCAGGATGTTGCGCATGAAGTGAACCCGGCACCGCTGCCAGCTGGCACCCTGGAGCACCGCGTCAATGGCCGCCTTCAGCCCCTCGTGCGCGTCGCTGATCACCAGCTTCACGCCCTTGAGCCCGCGGGCCAAAAGGCCGCGCAAAAACGCCATCCAAAAGGCGCCGTCTTCGCTAGGCCCGACGTCCAGTCCCAACACTTCGCGCTCCCCGGTGTCCTTCACCCCCGTGGCGACGACCAGGGCCATCGACTGCACCCGGCCGTCCTCGCGCACCTTGAGGTAGGTGGCGTCGAGCCACACATAGGGGAAGCAGCCCAGCGGCCGGTTCCGGAAGGCCTCCACCATCTGATCCAGCTCCGCGCACAGCCGGGACACCTCGCTCTTGGAGACGCCTTCAAGCCCCATGGCCTGCACCAGTTCGTCCACCTTGCGCGTGCTCACGCCGTGGACGTAGGCTTCCTGGATCACGGACACGAGCGCCTGTTCCGCTCGCCGGCGCGGCTCCAGAATCGCGGGAAAGTAACTGCCCTGGCGCAGCTTGGGGATCCGCAGCTCGATCCGTCCGACCCGCGTGTCCCAAAGCCGCGTGCGGTAGCCGTTGCGATACGTCTGGCGCGCCGCGCTGCGCTCGTAAGGGGCGGCGCCCACCTTCTGGCGAACGTCAAGTTCCATCAGCACCTGGGCCATGACTCGGACGGCTTCGGCCAGGAAATCGATGTCGCCGTCGTGCCCCGCCTTGCGCAAAAGCTCCAAAAGATCGATCCTGTTGTCACCGGCCATCCTGTTGGTTCCTCCTTCGAGTTGGTAGGGGTACCTACTCGTAGGAACCACGGGGTGGCCGTTTCCGTCAACGGATCCCGCCGAATTTACACCACACTACTGGACTCCAACCCGCGTCCTGCACCAATAGAACTGGCCCGTCGCGGGCTCCCAGCCCAGGGGCAGGAAGTCGCCTTCTTTGCCGCGTCCGGTTTCGAGGTCGACCAGCACGCCCCTCATCCTGCCCTGCGACGGGTCCAGGAACGCCATGTACCGGCCGTCCGGCGACCAGAATACGTCGGTGTAGGGCAGGACCTTGACATCCCCGAGGCTCTTGCGCGATGTCTTCGTGTCGACATCGTACAGCCGGTCGCCGACCAGAATCTGGTGCGTTCCAGGGCGCCAGGAGACCGTCGTCACGGGCACGTCGAGCTCTTCCGGTCCTGTCCCGGTGGGTGCCTTCGGGCGCCACACGGATAGCGCCTCGGAGACATCAGGCAGGGCGGCAGGCTCACTCACGTGCTCCCGGACGCGGAGAGCCGTGAAGGCCAACATTTCCCCATCATCGGACCAGGAGGCCTGGATGGGGCGCCACAAGCCCTCCTCGGAGACGAGGTCCGAGACCTGCGGAACCTTGGCCATGACTTTGCCGTGCAGATCGACCACCAACAAGTCGATCGAGCCCACCTCAGCCCCGCCGGCGGGAGGCGTGGCCTCGAAGAGGGCGATGCGACCGTCCGGGGCGATGGCCATGCCGACGAGAAGGCGGTCATCCGGGACCCGGTAGACGGGCTCCGGCTCTCCGCCGTCCAAGTCGAGTCGAACCAGCGTTTGCAAACTCGTGAGAAGAAGGTCGTGGCCCTGCGGATCCCAACCTGCCCAGGACAGGCAGGCGTCCACTGGCGCCCCCGCGTCCAGCGCCGTTCCCGCAGAAAGGTTCCAATCGACCAGGGCCCGCGCATCGCACTCTGCTTCCTCTGCCGCGAATCGCCACATGAGGAGATGGCCGTCGAGCCACGGGCGAGGTCCCGCCGGACGCAACGAGGGCAGGGCTGCCAACTCGCCCACCGCCCGCCCTTCCGTAGTGCCGTCCAGCAGCTGTGCAGGGTCGGAAATCGCGTACACCGTCACCGGCCGGACCACGAGCCATTCGAGCGCGGCGCCTGCCGGATCGACGGGCGCGCCGTCGACGTCCTTGACCGTGCTCAAGTCCAAGCGGAGGCTGGGCCGTCCGTCGAAGACTCCCGCCCCGAGCGGTGTCACGGTCTGTTGAAGTCGTACCGCAAGCGATTTGCCGCTCTCGTCCCACACAGGTTGGCCCAACTCGATCCGGTACCCAGTGGCCGCACCGACAAGCTGGTCCCGAATGGCCTTCCAAACCTCGTCCCGGTCGACGGGTGAGCTGAAGGCGACGCGGAGCTCGGCGGGGCCGGGACGAAAGACGGCAGGGGCCGCCGGCGCATCGGCCGGATGATCGGATGTCGCGACGGTCTTGCCTCCGATCCCGTAGCCCACGCCCTCCAGGGTGATGTGGACGTGCGCCGGGGCCACCGGCTGGGTATCGACGGCCGCTTCTGAAGGCGGCCGGGCCGCACCGAGGCCGTCCTCGGACGCAAGCGGCCGTTTCCCGTCGCCGGCATGACCGATGGAGCAAGCGGTCAGCGCCGCGGCCAGGGTACAGGCCGAGGTCAACGCCGCAAGTGAACGTGCCCGCGCAAGTGATCGTGAGAGTGTCACGCGTGATCTCCCATCCACGCCACGTTTAGCTTCAATTTACGCTTATCGATCACGATTTACCTATCGCCGTTCAACGGCTCCAAGCCGGGAGGCAACGTTCCGGGAACAGAGGCGTATCCGAGCCACCCCGGTCGCTGCCGGAATCGCGCCGTCGTGGCGTGTACACGGGCTCTGGCGCCACCGTCTGAACGCCGCGAGGGAGCGAGGGTGTCAGTGGGCGACGATGCAGGCGCGCCTCGGTAAATTGGCGGTCTTTGGGCGCACGCGGGCGCCTTGACGCGCTTATACTGGCATGGTACATTGACAGCCGATCTACGGCTTGGAGCTTGACATTTCAACAGCACGTTCATCGAGAGCGGGCGGAGGGGACTGGCCCTAGGAAGCCCCGGCAACCGGTGGACACACGGTGCCAAACCCAGCAGATGGGACGCGTTCAAGCTCCAATCTGAAGGATGACCGGACGGATCAGGACCCCTTCAAATTGGAAGGGGTCTTTTTTTGGAGGTGCCGCCCATGACCGAAGCGACGAAGAGCCGCAGGCTGTTTACATCTGAATCCGTGACCGAGGGCCACCCGGACAAGATGGCCGACCAGGTCGCGGACGCCATCCTCGACGCCGTCATCGAACTCGACCCTGAAGCGCGCGTCGCGATCGAGGCGTCGCTGACCACGGGGCTCATCCTCGTGTTCGGCGAGCTGACCTGCAACTGCTACGTGGACATCCCCGCCATCGTCCGCCAGGTCATCCGCGACATCGGCTACACGCGGGCGAAGTACGGTTTCGACGCCGACACGTGCGCCGTGCTCACCGCCATCGACGAGCAGTCGCCCGACATCGCGCAGGGCGTGACGCGCGCCTGGGAACTGCGGGAAGGCAAGGAGGCCGAGGACCAGTTCTCGGCCATCGGCGCCGGCGACCAGGGCCTCATGTTCGGATACGCCAGCGACGAGACGGAGACGTACATGCCCATGCCCATCGCGCTCGCGCACGGTCTGGCGCGGCGCCTTGCCGCCGTTCGCAAGGAGGGGATCGTTCCGTACCTGCTTCCGGACGGGAAGACCCAGGTGACGGTCGAGTATGAGGACGACCGCCCGGTGAGGGTCGACACGATCGTCGTCTCGACGCAGCACGCGCCCGACGTGACGCGCGAGCAGATCGAGCGCGACATCCGCCGCGAGGTCGTCGAAGCCGTCGTTCCCGAGCATCTCTGGGACGAGCGCACCCGGTTGCTGGTGAATCCCAGCGGACGCTTCGTGGTCGGCGGGCCGCACGGGGACTCCGGCCTCACCGGCCGCAAGATCGTCGTGGACACGTACGGCGGGTTCGCGCGGCACGGCGGCGGTGCCTTCTCCGGAAAGGACCCCACCAAGGTGGATCGCTCCGCTGCGTACGCGGCGCGGCACGTGGCGAAGAATCTCGTGGCGGCGGGCCTGGCGCGCCGCTGCGAGGTGCAGGTGGCGTACGCCATTGGCGTCGCGCGGCCGGTGAGCATCATGGTCGACTCGCACGGCACGGGGGCGTTGCCGGACGACGTGCTCGCCCGCATCGTGCAGGACGTCTTCGACCTGCGTCCGGCGGCCATCATCCACAACTTCGACCTGCGGCGGCCGATCTATCGTCAGCTGGCCGCGTACGGCCACTTTGGGCGGCCCGACCTCGACCTGCCGTGGGAGCGGCTCGACCGCGTCGAGGACGTCCGCCGCGCCGCGGCGCGCTACGGCGCGCACCTCGCGCCGGCCAACTCCTAACCGAGTCCGCTCTGCGCATACCCTCCGATCGGGGCTCCACCGATCGGAGGGTTTTCGTTTGCTCTGGTTCCTGCTCGCCGCGGCCATCCTCGCGTACGCGGTAGCGGATTTCTGGGTTCGCTACCGGCACCATCGTGAGACGCGCGTTCTGTTGATCGTCGAAGGAGACGCCGAAGGGGTCCTCGAGGGCGTCATCCGCGCCGTGGCCTCCATGGTGGCCGGCGTGAGCGGCGGGCGGCTCATCGCGGTCGTAGAGTCGCCCGCGAGGACGTCGTGGGAGTGGGGCGCCATGATGCGCGCGCTCGCGCGCGAGCTGCCGGGCGTTCGCCTGGTTGCCGCCCCGCACGGCGTCGATCTCCTGACCCACGGCCTCTCCGCGGCGGGCGGACGGGTGGACGTGGTCGCGCGCTTCGACGGACACGTGCCATTCGCACCCTGGCTGCGGGACGTCCGGCGCCTGATTCAGACGGCCGCAAAGACGAAGAAGGAAGGAAAAGGAAAGCGGTCGTCCGGCGCGAATTAACCCGACAGACTTGCCAGACAGACTTGCCAGCCGGGCGGGGTCAGAGGCGTGCTCAGGGTTCGTTCCGTCGCAAACGTGTACCAGGCGGCCGTCATCGTCACGGGCCTTGCGCTGCTCGCCGGCCTGGTCGTCGCCTTGCCGCCCTCCCCGTGGTTCGTCCTCTTCGCGCTCCTGGCGGCCGCGGCGGACTACTGGAATTTCCGCACGCCTTTCGGTTATGTCTCGTTCAGTTTCGCCCTGACGTTCCCGGCGGAGGTTCTGTACGGTCCCAGCACGGCTGCGCTGGTTTGTGCTCTCGGCAACATCGCGGGGAACACGATCCCTCTCCGCCGTCCCGCGCGCATCGGCGCGTTCAACGCGGCGCAGTTCACCCTCAGCGTATTCTGCGGTTGGCTGGCCCAGGAACGCGTCGCGACGGTCATGCACACGGGGCCCATGGCGCTGGCGGTCCCATACGTCGCATTCGTCGCCGTGTTTTTTGTCGTGAACAACCTGCTTGTGGCCACCATGGTGTCGCTGGAACAGGGCCTCCCGCTTCGTTCCGTGACCGCCCACCTGCACTGGGAGGCGTTCGCGCACCTCGTCACGGCCGCTCTGGGCACGATGTTCATCGTCGCCGACCGCACCAGCGGCACGTTGACGGCGCTCCTCGCCGTGGTGCCCGCCTTGGCGCTGTCGTACCTGTTGAACGTCCAGCACAAGCTCGACACCCGCAACCGCGAGCTTGAGGCGCTTTATGAGTCGTCGCAGGCTCTCGCGGGCTCGCTGAACTGGGAAACGGTGTGCAACGTCATCGTTCGCGACTCCGCGCGGCTTGTCCACGCCCAGCGAGCCGAGCTTTGGATCGTCAGCGAGGACGGGAAGTGGTTGATGAGCGCGGCCGTATTCGGACCGGCGGGGGAGGCGGCTCTCGGGACGCAGATCGCCGTCAGTGAGGGCGCGGTCGGCCGGGCGTTCGTGGACGGCCAGTCCAGCGTCGCAAAGGTGGACAGTCCCGACGGTAGCGAGCGCTGGGCGCTCATGGTGCCCATCGCCCACGGCGAGCATCGTCTGGGCGTGCTCGAACTTGACGCGGCGCAACCGTTCAACGACAACCAGCGCCGGCTGATCTCCATCCTCTCGCCGCAAATCTCGATCGCCTTGCGGAACGTGATGAAGTACCGCGAGACGGAGCAGCAGGCGCAGACGGACCCGATGACCGGACTCGCCAACTTCCGCCGTTTTGCCGCGGACCTTCCGCGCAAACTGGAGGCGGCGGCTCGCGGCGGCCAGCCGCTGGCCTTGGTCTACCTGGACCTGGACAACTTCCGGGACTTCAACAATCGTTTCGGCCACCAGGTGGGGGACGAGGTCCTGCGCTCCTTTTCGCGGATCCTCCTCGATTCCGTCCGCCACGGCGACCTCGTCGCGCGCTACGGCGGGGACGAGTTTGTGATCGTGCTGCCGGGCGCCAGCCACGACGAGGCGGCGGCGGTGGTCGATCGCATCCTGCAGCGGGTGCACAAGTTGCGCATCAACGTCGGCTCGAACGTCTCGCCCACGCTGGCCGTCAGCGCGGGGCTGGCCGTGTATCCGCAGGACGGGCAGGACGCCGATGAACTCGTCCGTGCCGCCGATCAGGCGATGTACCGGCAGAAGCACCGCTTCGGGGCCGGCTGATGTGGCGCGACCTTCCCTCGGCTGTGCTGGACCTGTTGTGGCCCGCACCGCGTGCCTGCCCTGCGTGCGGGCGCGCCCAGGACAGCGGCGACCGCTTCTGTGACGCATGCCGGCGCGCCATGGCGTTCCCTCCCATCCCCTCCTGTCCCCGCTGCGGCGTACCTGCGCCGGTGCCCGCTGTGCCGTCCGGTCTCTGTGACGTATGTGCCGCGCAGGTGTGGCCGTTTACCCGCATCCTCGCCGCAGCCCCTTATCAGGAGCCGTTGCGCGGTCTGCTGCACCGGCTCAAGTTTCGGCGCGAGCGCCACCTCGCGCGCCCTCTGGGCGAATTCGCGGCAGCGGCGCTGGACGGCCGGTGGGACGGGGCGCAGCTGGCGGTCCCCGTTCCGCTGAGCCCCGCGCGCCAGCGCCAACGCGGCTTCAATCAGGCGCGCCTCCTGGCGGAGCGCATCGTCCAGGGGCGCATTCCTGTCGTCGACGCCCTTCGCCGGCCGCACCTCGGCCCGAGCCAGTCGCGCACCAAGAATCTCGCCGAGCGCCGCGCCAATCGGCCCGACATCGTTTGCGTCCAGAAGGAAACTGTCGCCGGCAAGCGCATTCTTCTTGTCGACGACGTGTTCACCACCGGCGTGACGATGACGGCGTGCGCGGAAGCGCTGCTGGAGGCGGGCGCTCGTTCCGTGGTGGCCGCCGTCCTCTGCCGGGACCTGTGACGCCGACGTGCCGGCGCGGCTCGCGGCCGCGCGGCCGGTCGGGGAAGGGAGTGCGGAATGCTT
>JADGHN010000080.1 GCA_019683875.1 Clostridia bacterium | reverse complement strand
GGGGGGGGGGGGGGGGCGCCCCAACCCCCCCCGCCGCGGGGGGGCCCCGGGGGCCCCGGTTCCACGTTTCAGATCCGAGCGTGAGTGGCGTTTCTCGTCACTGCCACCAGGTGAGGTACCACACGGTGTAGGCGAAGATGAGTCCGAAGCCGATGCCCACGGCGAACATGAGCAGGTACCAGCGCCGGCTGATGTTGAGGTGCATGAAGAGCCAGAGCTGCGCCGCGACTTGCACCGCCGCCATCGCCAGGAGCAACGGGATCAGGATCTTGGACGGCAGCCAGCCCATGCCCACGGCGAAGAAGGCGATGAGGCTGAGGCCGACCATGACGACCGTCCAGCCGACGTACGACGCAGGCGACGCGTGCTGCGGACCGCCGTGCGCTTCCTGCGCGTTGCCCTTCCCCACTAGAACACCAGCCTTTCCGTGAGGTAGACGACCGTGAAGATGACGACCCACACGACGTCGACGAAGTGCCAGTAGAGGCCGGCCACGAAGAGCCGCGACGCGTCCTCCTGCGTGACGTCGTCCTTGAGGAACGAGTTGATGAGCCAGGCCGCCAGCCAGAACACGCCGAACGTCACGTGCAGGCCGTGGAAGCCGACCAGCGTGAAGAAGGCGCTGGCGAACGCGCTGGTGGAGGGCGCGAACCCCTCGTTCACGATGTAGGACCAGAACTCCCAGCCCTGGATGCCGAGGAAGATCTCGCCGAGGACAATGGTCACCGCCAGCCAGGCCTGCACGCCGCGCAGGTTGCCCTGCTGCGCGTGGTGCGTGGCGAACGCGCCCGTCATGCTGCTCGTCAGGAGCGTGACGGTGGCGATGCCGACGAGCGTCAGGTTGAAGAGCTCGTCCGGCTTCGGGCCGCCGTTGAACTGGCCCCACAGGGCCAGGAACGTGCCGATCAGCGAGGCGAAGAGCACGGCTTCGCCGCCGAGGAACGTCCAGAATCCGAAGATGCGGTTCTCCTGCGTGGTGCCCGGCGTCAGGCGTCCGGGCACCGCGGCGGGCGAACCGCCGCCGTGGTCATGGGCGTGAGCGTGGGCATGCGCGTGAACTTGCGCCAACTTACGCGGCCTCCCCTTCGCGTGGCGTGACGTGGTAGCCCGGGTCCACATGGAACATGCCGCGGTACAGCATCACGGCCGTCAGGGCCAGGCCGAGCAGAAGGAGCCACTTCTGGCTGAGGATCGCGCCGTACCCGATGATCGTGACCCCGACGCTGAGGTAGAAGGGAATCGGGGTCGGCGACGGCATGTGGATCGGCTCCAGCGGCGTCGCCGCCGGCATCTTCTTGTTGCCGTTGCGCTTCTCGAACCACCAGGCGTCCCGCGCGCGCACTTCAGGCAGCTGGGCGAAGTTGTACTCCGGCGCGGGCGAGGGGATGGACCACTCCAGCGTGCGGGCGTCCCACGGGTCTGCCGGGGCGTCGGCCGGCTTCATCAGCGCGCGGATGACGTTGATCAGCACGGTGAGGAAGCCGAGCGTCAGGATGAACACGCCGATGGTGCTGACGAAGTTCCACGTCTCCAGGCCCAGGCCCGGCTTATAGGTGAAGATGCGTCGCGGCATGCCGAGCAGGCCCAGCAGGTGCATCGGGAAGAACGTGACGTTGAACCCGATGAAGACCAGCCAGAACCCGAGCTTGCCGAGGCCCTCGTCCAGCATCCGGCCGAACATCTTCGGGAACCAGTAGTACAGCGCGGCGAGCAGCGCAAAGAGCGAGCCGCCGATCATGACGTAGTGGAAGTGGGCGACGACGAAGTACGACATGTTGTATTGGTAGTCGGCCGGCGCCATGGCCACCATCACGCCGGACATGCCGCCGATGACGAAGATCGGGATGAAGCCGATCGCGTACATCATGGCGGTCGTCGTACGGATGCGGCCGCCCCACATCGTCATGATCCAGTTGAAGATCTTGATGCCGGTGGGCACGGCGATCGTCATCGTGGAGAGCGCGAAGATCGAGTTGACGACCGGGCCCATGCCGACGGCGAACATGTGGTGGCTCCAGACCATGAAGGACAGGAAGCCGATGGCGAGCAGCGCCAGCACCATGCTGTCGTACCCGAACAGCGTCTTCCGCGAGAAGGTCGACACCACTTCCGAGATGATGCCGAAGGCCGGAAGCGCCAGGATGTAGACCTCCGGATGGCCGAAGATCCAGAAGAGGTGCTGCCACAGGATGACGTTGCCGCCGGCGTTGACGTTGAAGAAGTTCATCCCGAGCAGCCGGTCGAACGCGTTGAGGAAGAGGTCGACCGTGATCGCCGGGAACGCGAAGAGGATGACGATGGACATCACCAGCGTGGCCCAGGTGAAGAGCGGCATGCGCCGCAGCGTCATCCCCGGGGCGCGCATGTTGATGATCGTCACGATGAAGTTGATGCCGGAGATGAACGTGCCGAGGCCGGCGATCTGCAGGCCGATGTCGTAGAAGTCGATGCCGGTCCCGGGGGTGTACGTGGGCTCGCTGTTCGGCGCGTAGTTGAACCAGCCGTTGTTCGGCGCGCCGCCGATGATCCAGCTGGAGTTGAAGAGGATCCCGCCGAGGAAGAAGAGCCAGAAGCTCAGCGCGTTCAGGAACGGGAAGGCCACGTCCCGGGCGCCGATCTGCAGCGGCACGACCGCGTTGACGAACGCCGTGAACAGCGGCATGACGGCGAAGAAGATCATCGTCGTGCCGTGCATGGTCAAGAGCTCGTTGAACGTGTTGCCCACGAAAAGGTGCAGGCCCGGCTTCATGAGCTGCACCCGCATGAGGAACGCCTCGATCCCGCCCAGGGTGAAGAAGAACGCCGAGGCGATGAGGTAGAGGATCCCGATCCGTTTGTGGTCGACGGTCGTGATCCAGCTCCACAGCCCCGTCCGCGCGGGGGCGCCGGCGTGCGCGGCGCTCCTGGAACTTGAGAGTCGTTCGGTCACGGCAGCCATGTCAGTCCCTCTTCCCCGACGCTATTTCAACGTCTCCAGGAAGGCCACGACGGCCTTCACCTGGTCCTCGCTCAGCCCGAGGTTGTTGGGCTTGCCCGTCGACTTCAACGCGGTGGGCATCTTCACGCCGGGCTTGACGGCCGACGCGTCCGACACCCAGCGGATGAGGTTGTCGTGGTTGTTCTCCAGCGTGAGCGCGGCGATGGTCTGGCGCAGCATGAGGCCGGTGAGGTTCGGGCCGATGACGCCCTTGAAGTCCGTGCCGGCGATGGCGTGGCAGCTCTGGCAGCTCTGCGCGAAGACCTGCATCCCCGCCTGGGCCTCCGCGTCCGTGGGCGCCGTGAACGGCTTCTTCATCTCCGCGACCCACGCGTCGAACTTGTCCTTGGGCTCGGCAATGACGGAGAAGTCCATATACGCGTGGCTGTCACCGCACAGCTGGGCGCAGGCGCCGGTGTAGACGCCCGGCTGGTCGGCGCGGAGCCAGAGGCGATTCTCCCGACCCGGGATGGCGTCGACCTTGCCCCCCAGGCGCGGCGCCCAGAAGGAGTGGATCACGTCGCCGCTGGTGACGCGGAATGCGACGGTGGTGCCGACGGGGACGTGCAGCTCGTTCGCCGTCACGATGCCGAGATCCGGGTCGGTGTAGCGGAACTCCCACCAGAACTGATGGCCGATCACGTCGACA
Source organism: Clostridia bacterium (assembly GCA_019683875.1). Taxonomy (NCBI): domain Bacteria; kingdom Bacillati; phylum Bacillota; class Clostridia; species Clostridia bacterium. Next base: position 4,217 of record JADGHN010000080.1, on the reverse strand, counting down.
TGCATGACGGGGCCGTCGTCCGGGATGTCGTTCAGGTGGAACACGGCCCGCACCGTGGGCACGGCGAGGTACGCGAGGAGCAGGATCGGGATGATCGTCCACGTGAGCTCCAGATAGGCGTTGCCGTGAACCTGCGAGCCCTCGCCGTCCTCGCCGCGGCGGGCCCGATACCGGATGAGGACATAGGCCAGCATGAGCATGACGACAAGAAAGACAAAGGTCATGACGTACAGGCTCTTCTCGATGAGCTGCAGCTGCAGCCGCGCGACGGGACCGGCCGGGGAGAGCGCCGACTGGGAGTAGTCGACGCGTTGACCGGCGCAACCCGCGAGCGCGAGGGCGGCGACCGTCAGCACGGGAGCCCATAACCGAAGGAAGAACCGCTTGGAAGAACGCAAGCCGGCACCACCATTCGAACAAGTTGGGAACGTTACGCGTGGCTGCCGACGCCGGAAAAGGCGCGGCGTGGCGACCTTTTCGCCTGGGCAATTATAGCAGTCCTGGAGGACCGCGACAAACCGCGCACCTTCAGACCCTTTTAGGGATTTTACCTTGGATCTTCAAGGATTAACCATTCGACGAACGGCCCAAAATTTGGACGCCCGTCGTGCGGCCACACGGGAGGCGGCGCTTGCATGCGGCCGAGCGCGGTGACGCGGCTCACGCCGAGCTCGGCCAGCTCGCGCAAGGGGAGGGCGGGCCAGGCTGGCGGGTCCGGCGCGAGCGCCAGCGTGGAGAGGCGCGGGGCGTACGGGCGCAGGGCCGCGAGCGTGTCGCTGAGGCTGTCGACTTCGTACAGCGCGATGGTGCGGAAGCCGGGGGAGAGCGCGGGCGCCGGGGCGCCGGCGGCGCCCGGTCGCGACTCCGGTTGCGGCGGCCACGGCTCAAGGGTCACGGTCCAGGCCAAGCCGCCGTCCTCGGGCAGCCAGAGCTCGGCGCCGCCCGAGAACTCCGCCCGCGCCCGCGCCGCCAGCACGGCCGCCGCCGCGCCCTCCGGGAGCGGGCCGCGCGGCAGCACGCGCTCCACGCGGGCCAGGGCGCGGGCGAGCGCCGCCGCGAAGGCGCGCGGCCCGACCGCGCCGCCGCGCTCCACGAAGGCCATCTGCGGCGAGAGGCAGCCGTGCTGGTCGTACAGGGCGACGTCACGCGCGAGCGCGCGGGCGGCGCGCGCGGCAGCGCGGCCGTCGGCGAGCGCGGCGGCGGCGACGTGCGCGGCGCTCAGGCGGGGGCCGTACACGGCCAGCCGCTTGCCCTCCGAGACGAGCGGGCGCAGGGCGGCGACGGCCGCCTCGCCGCCGTAGATCGCCACCGCGTCGGCGTCCGCGAACGCGCGGCGCCACGTGGCCTCGTCCTCCCGCGGCCAGCGGACGAGCGCGAGCGCGCCGGCCACCTCCGGGTCCACTTCCCGCAGAAGCCCAAGAAAGAGCGATGGCACGACGGGTTCGGCCGCGGAGGTGCGGCAGGCGACGGCCGACCGCAAAAGAAGGAGGTCGACGATCGTCGGCAGCGTGGCGACGGGCACGTTGCCCGCCGCGACGACGAGGCTGAGCCGGGGTCCGAGCGCGACGGCGCGGACGCCGGGCGGTGCGTCACGGTGCGCGTTGCGGAGGGAGGGACCCCCGGGCGCGCCGCCGCCGGCCTCCCCGTCGAGCGCCCGCAGGTCGGGAAACTCCGCCCGCAGGCGAGCCTCCAGCGCCGCCCGGCGCAGCCCCGCGAACGCGGCGTCGACCGCGAGGCGCGCCATGGGCAGCGACAGGCCTGAGTGGCGCGGCAGCTCCGCCTCCGCGTCCCGGCGCAGCGGGTGGCCGTCCGCCGCAAGACGCGCCACCGCGTCCATGACGTCGAGAAGGTCGGCGAGCGGCCGCCGCCGCAGGCGCTCGTGGGCGGCGTGCAGGTGCCCGGCCAGCTCCGGCCACGAGGCGGCATCGACGGGTTGCGGCCAGGGAAGCGCGCCGCGGCCGCTCATCCCTGTGCCTGCGCCTTCTTCCGCAGCCACTGGAAGTACGCCACGATGCCCTTCGCGTTGATCCTCGCGTCGAAGCGCAACTGCGCCTCCGCGACGGGGTCCGCGGCCAGGCCGCGCCGGGCGAGATCCTCCCGGACGTGCGCAAGCAGCGCCTCCCGCACGGACGCGTCGTCCATGGGGTCGACGGCGCCCCGCGCGACTTCGACGTAGCGGCGCGCCTGTTCCGCCACGCGCTCCGCCAGGGCGCGCGGGTCGAGCCGCGCGGCCCCGAAATGCGAGAAGGCGACGGCGTCGATCGGAAGTTCCGCCAGGCGCCGCGCGGACGCGGCCATCGCGTCCGGGTCGAACTGGTTCGGCGCGGTGGACGGCAGCACGTAGGGCCGCGCGGCGGTGGACAGCGGCACGTAGCGGATGCCCATCACGTCCCCGGGCCACAGCACGCGCGCTCCCCGGTCATAGAAGGCGAAGTGGTGCAGGGCGTGCCCGGGCGTGTCGATGCACTCGATGGCGTGGCCGCCGCCGAGGTCGATGACTTCGCCGTCCGACGGGACGTACAGGCGCTCGGCCGGAACGGGCGCGACCGGCCCGAACAGCTCCTCCGCGGCGGGCCCGTGCACCTGCTTCGTGCCCTCGACGAGGCGGGTCGGGTCGACCAGGTGGGGCGCACCCCGCGGGTGGACGACGATGCGCGCGTTCGGCAAGTCCCGCGCCAGCGCGCCGGCACCCCCGGCGTGGTCGAGGTGCACGTGGGTGACGAGGACGTACGCGACGTCCTCCTTCGCGATCCCGGCCGCCTCCAGCGCGGCGAGGATCCGCGGGCGCGCGCGGGACCCGCCGGTTTCAATGATCGCGGGCCGCGGCGCCTTCACGAGGTACGCGCTGGTGCGGTGCGGCTCGCCTCCGTCGAAGAGGTCGATCCACTCGATGTCGCGGTCGCTGAGGTCGAGAAGGCACTCCGGCACGGCAGTCAATTGGATGCCTCCTTGAGCGTCGTCCTTCGGCTGGAAACGCCGTCCTTCAGCGACACCGGTCCTGCACGGGCGCTTCGAACGGCGCTTCCGCCCCCTTCACGCCTGCGGCCGCCCGGCGGCCAGCAGGTCCTCCACCGCCAGGGAACAGCCGCGCAATTCGGCGCCCTGGGCGCGGCCCTCCAGGGTGACGCGGCCCTGCGCGTCCACCCGGCCGACGTCCTCCAACTGCAGGAACGGCACCGTGTGCAGGTTGGCGAGGTCGCAGACGCGCAGCAGCCCGCGCTCCCCGGGCGGCAGGGGCCGCAGCGTGCCGGGGTCGACGGCCACCGCGCGCATCCAGGGCGGCGCGCGGAGGCGGCCGTCCTCGTCCGCGGCGCCCGCGCCGCCCAGCCGCGCGCGGCGCAGGCGGGCGTCGTAGAACTGGCTCGCCAGCTCCGTCATGCCGTACTCGTTGACGACGTGGTCCGGCGGCACCCCGAACGTGTCCGCGTACATGCGGAGCAGCGCGTCGCGCGCGATCTCCCGCCGCCGGCCCTTGAACCCGCCCGTGTCCATCACGCGGCTGCCCGCCGGCAGGCGGAAGCGCAGGCCGCGCGCGGCGAGCGCCTCGCAGGCGAAGACGAACCCCAGCACCGCGCCCGCGAGGAGCACCGGCCGGCCCGCGGCCTCCGCGCGGCGCAGGGCGGCGGCCAGCCCGTCCACGTCCAGGGCGCCCTCGCGGACGGCGCCGTCCAGGAAGAAGCGGCTTTCGTCCGTTCCGAAGCGGGCCACCACGGTGCGCATCATGTGCGCCAGGGAGGAGCGCGGCAGGTCCGGGAAGAGGACCAGGACCGGCATGCGCTCCCCCGTTGGGAGGTCGGGCAGCACGTAGTGGCGGAAGTGAGCCGCAAGCGCCGCCTCGTACAGCGACGGGTCGAGGATGTGGTGGCGGCCCGGCCGGTTCTGCGTCGTGCCGCTGGTCTCGAACACGGCGCGAGCAAGACGCACGTCGAACGTGGCGATGGCGGCGTCCTTCAACGCGACGGCCGGCACGGCGGGGATGTCCAGCCAGCCGGCCGGCACGCGGCGCGCGCTGCCGCCGCGCGGGCCGGCGCCGCGACGGTCGCAGAACCGCCGGTAGTGCGGGTTGTGCGCGTACTGGTACTCGAACACGCGGCGGGCGAAGTCCTCGAAGCGCGCGTCCGCGCAGGTGGCGCCGGGCCCGCCGCCCCTGCGACCTGCGGGCGGGCCGCCCTCGCCGCCGGCGGCCCCGCTTCCGCCATCCGCCTGCGCGCCGCCCG
>JADGHN010000079.1 GCA_019683875.1 Clostridia bacterium | reverse complement strand
CGCACGCCGGGCACCTTGTTGGCGGCGATGGCCATGCCGATGCCGCTCCCGCAGACGAGCACGCCGCGCTCCGCGCGCCCCTGCGCCACGGCGCGCGCGACCTCCCGCGCGAAATCGGGGTAGTCGCACGAGGCGTCGCTGTGCGTGCCGAAGTCTTCGACGTCGTGGCCCATCTCCGCGAGCCACGTCTTGACCTTCTCCTTCAACGCGTACCCGGCGTGATCCGCGCCGATGGCCACTTTCATCGCGACGAACCTCCGAATTCGGTCTGCAACCATCGTCGCAGGTCGGCCGCCATCCTGTCCACCAGGCGCTCGTAGGCGTCTTGTCCCATGCCGATGGGATCGGGTACGTCGCCACCGCCAAAGATTTCGGACCAGGTGGCGATTTTCGGGGCGTATTCCGGATGCTGCGCCCGCAGCCGCTCCGCCTGGCCGGCCGTCATGGTGACGACGAGGTCCGCCCAGCGCAGCAGGTCGGGCGTCACGGGCTTGCTGGCGTGCCCTTCGAGCTCCGCGCCGAGGCGCCGGACGGCCTGCACCGCTTCCGGGGCCGCGGCGTCGCCCTCCGCCGCGTGAGTGCCGGCGGAGGCCACCTCCAACGCCAGGCCCCGCTGGGTCGCCAGGCGGCGCGCCAGCGCCTCGGCCATCGGGCTGCGGCAGGTGTTGCCCGTGCAGACGAAGAGCACGCGCGCGAGCGGGGCGTCGACGACCTCCGTGGCGGCGCGGGCGAGGCGGTCGCGCACGGCCCAGCCGAGGCCGTCCGGCGCGGGGCTCTCGGCGAAGATGCGCGCGGCGCCGGACGCCTCCAGCTGCCGCAGCGCGGGGAAGAGCGCGGCCGCGTACGCGCCCGGCCGGTCGCGCGGGCCGGCGTCGGCAACGGCGCGGGCCTGGCCGGCCGCGCGCGCGGCGGCGGCCGTGTCCGAGGGCGCGAGGACTGCGACCGCCTCGCCCCGCGCCGCCGCGTCCGCGAGCGCGCGCAGGAGCGCGACACGGGCGCCGGGGCCGCGAAAGACGATCAACGGCACGGACGGCGCGTAGTGCCGGTACCGCGTCCCCGGCGAGCGCTGCAGCGCCTCCTCGCCGGCCGCCGCGCGCAGGTCCGGCCAGATCTCCCGCAGTTCCTCCAGGGTCACGCCGCCGGGGCGCAGGACGGCCGGCACGGGCCCCGTGCAGTCGACGACCGTCGATTCGACGCCGATCGCCACCGGCCCGCCGTCGAGGACGATGGACGGGCCGCGGTCCGTCTCCGCGTAGTCGGCGAGGACGTCGTCCGCGCGGGTCGGGCTCGGCCGCCCCGAGCGGTTGGCGCTGGGCGCGGCGACCGGCACGCCGGCCGCCCGGATCAGCGCGAGCGCCACGTCGTGGTCCGGAACGCGCACGGCCACGGTGGGCAGCCCGGCCGCGACGACGTCCGGCACGTGCGGCGACCGCGGCACGATCACGGTGAGCGGCCCCGGCCAGAACGCCGCCGTGAGGGCCGCGGCCGCCTCCGGCCATTCGGCCGCGACCAGATCCCGCATCGCCTCGTCGGCGATGTGCACGATCAGGGGGTTGTCGGCCGGGCGGCCCTTCGCCGCGAAGATGCGCGCCGCCGCGGCCGCGTCCAGCGCGTTCGCGCCCAGGCCGTACACCGTCTCCGTGGGAAAGGCGACGAGCTCGCCGGCGCGCAGCGCGGCCGCCGCCGCCTCGATCGCGCCAGGCTCATCCGCCTTCAGCCGCCTCACGCGCCCGCCCCCTCCCAGATGCCGGCGACGACGCGCTCGTGGCCGGCCAGGTCCCGCTCGACGCGCAGGCGCGCGAACCCGCGCGCCCGCATGCGCTCCGCCACGGCGCCGGCCTGGCCGGCGCCGACCTCGAACGCGAGGAACCCGCCCGGACGCAGGCGGCCGTCGACGCCTGCGAGCACGCGCTCGAACGCCTCGAGGCCCGTCGGCCCCCCGACCAGCGCCATCTCCGGTTCCGCGCGCACCTCCGGGTCGGCGGATCGCCACTCCTCGGGCGTCAGGTACGGCGGGTTGCAGACGACGCCGTCCAGCGGCAGCGCGGCCCGCGCGTGGCCCGCGAAGGCGGTCCACCAGTCGCCCAGGAGGCAGCGGACGCAATCGCGGACGCCGTGCTCAAGGGCGTTCGCGGCGGCGCACGCCAGCGCGCGCGGGGAGGCGTCGACGGCCCAGACTTCCGCGCGCGGCCGGCGCTTCGCGAGCATGATGGCGAGCGCGCCGCTCCCGGTGCCGAGATCGGCGAGGCGGAGCGGCGCGTCGGGCGGGGCCAGCGCGAGCGCGGCCTCCAGCAGCACTTCCGTCTCCGGACGCGGGACGAGCACGCCGGGCGCGACGCGGAGGCGCACCTCGCCGAACTCGACGGAGCCCACCACGTACGCGAACGGCTGGCGCGCGGCGCGCGCCCGCACGAACTCGGGCAGCCGCCGGCGCGCGGCGTCAGGGAGCGGGTCGCCCTCGCCGGCCGTCCAGGCCCACGACGTGTCGCGCCCCGCGGCGTGCGCAAGCAGCAGCGCCGCCTCGCGCCGCGGCGCGGGCACGCCTGCCCGGGCGAGCGCGCCCGCGGCCCACTCGCGCCACGCGGCGGCGGACGCAGCCACCGGCGGCGCCCCGGCGCCGGGGACCTCCTGAGGCGCAGCGGCAGCCTCAGCCGGAGCGCTGCAGCCGTTCGGCTTGGTCCGCGGCGATGAGGGCGTCGAGCAGCTCATCGAGATCGCCGTCCAAAATGAAGTCCAGCTTGTGGAGCGTCAGGCCGATGCGGTGATCGGTGACGCGCCCCTGCTGAAAATTGTACGTCCGGATCTTCTGGCTCCGGTCGCCGCTCTGCACCTGGCTGCGGCGCTCCTCGGCCTCCTTTTGATGCTGCTCCTGAAGCGCCAACTCGTATAACTTCGACCGCAGGATCCGCATCGCCCGCTCGCGGTTCTTGTGCTGGGAGCGCTCGTCCTGGCAGGTGACGACGATGCCCGTCGGCTTGTGCGTGATGCGGATCGCCGACTCCGTCTTGTTCACGTGCTGGCCGCCGGCGCCGCTCGCCCGGAACGTGTCGATCTCAAGGTCCTCCGGGTTGATCTGCACGTCGACCTCTTCCGCCTCCGGGAGGACGGCGACGGTCGCCGTGGACGTGTGGATGCGGCCGCCGGACTCGGTCACGGGGATGCGCTGCACGCGGTGGACGCCGCTTTCGTATTTCATGCGGCTGTACACCTGGCGCCCGGAAAGGTTGACGATCACTTCCTTGAACCCGCCGATGCCCGTCTCGTTCGCGCTGAGGATCTCCGCCTTCCAGCCCCTGCGCTCCGCGTAGCGCGTGTACATGCGCAGGAGATCGCCGGCGAAGAGCGCCGCCTCGTCCCCGCCCGCGCCGGCGCGGATCTCGAGGATCACGTTCTTCTCGTCGCGCTCGTCCCGCGGCAGCAGAAGCTGCAGGATCTCCCGCTCCAGCGCCTCCCGCTGGGCTTCGAGCTCCGCGACCTCGCGCCGCACCCATTCGCGCGTGTCCGGGTCGGACGATTCGGCCGCCAGCGCCTGCGCCGCCTCGATGTCCTGGCCCAGGGTGACGTAGCGCCGGTACGGCAGCACGATCTCCTCGAGCCGAGCGTGCTCCTTCGCGAGCTCGCGCAGGCGCTCGGCGTCGCTCACCACGTCCGGGTCGGCCATTTGGGCCGCGATCTCCTCGTACCGGCGTTCGATCTGCGCGAGTTTGCTGAGGTCGAGGGTCATCCTGCGAGCTGCTCCTCCCTGTTCACGACGGCCGTCAACGCGGCGATGGCGACTTCGAGCTGGCGCTCGTCCGGCTCCCGCGTGGTCAGGCGCTGCATCCACAACCCGGGCGCGACGATGCAGCGCGCCCAGAGACGCGTCTCGTACCGCGCCGAGAAGCGCAGAAGCTCGTAGGCCAGCCCCGCCACCAGCGGCAGCAGCACCAGGCGGCTGGCGACGCGCCACAGGAGCGACGGCCACCCCATCAGCGCGAACAGCGCGACGGCGACCAGCGCGACGAACAGCAGGTAGCTCGTCCCGCAGCGCGGGTGAAAGCGCGACTGACGCGCGGCGTGCGCCACGGTCAGCGGCAGGCCGGCCTCGAACGCGGCGATGGCCTTGTGCTCCGCGCCGTGGTACTGCAGCACGCGCTGGATCTCCGCCGTGCGCGAGATGCCGTAGAGGTACGCCCACAGGATGGCGAGGCGCAGCAGCCCCTCGATGAGGTTCAGCTGCAGGCTGCTGTGGACGGCGTGACGCAGCAGGCCGATCAGCCATGTCGGAAGGACGACGAACACGCCGAGGCCGGCGATCGTCGCGACGGCGACCGTCCAGCGCATCTGCGCCGGCGTCAGCTGCTCGTCCTCCTGCGACGCCGCGCTCGCAGAGAACATGAGCGCGCCGAACCCGAGCGAGAGCGACTCCGCCAGCGTGACGAGCCCCCGCACGACGGGCAGCCGCGCCCACGGCCAGCGGTTCGCCCACTGGCCAAGGTCCTTCTGATCGAGCGCGATGCCGCCGTCCGGCCGGCGCACGGCCACGGCCATGGAGCGCGGCCCGCGCATCATGACGCCCTCGATCACCGCCTGCCCGCCGTACACCGCCCCGGCCAACGGCGCCACCTCCCGGAAAAAATACGATGCGGCGCCCGTGCGCCGCAAAAAGAAAACAGGCAGGGCTCCCGCCCTGCCCGACGCGCGCTACTGCTCCCCGGCGACCTCCGCTGCGCTCGCGCGGCCGGCCTTGCGGTAGTCCGAGCCGAACTTCTTGCGGAAGCGCTCCACCCGGCCGCCCGTGTCCACCACGCGCTGCGTGCCGGTGTAGAACGGATGGCACTTGCCGCAGATCTCCACCTTGATCTGCGGCTTCGTGGACCGGAGATGGTACACCGCGCCGCACGCGCAGGTGACGGTCGCGTCATAAAGTTGCGGATGAATGCCTGCTTTCACGGGCGTACCTCTTTTCTCGCTCTTTCGGCCTTCGTGTCCGGCACGTGGAAAACCGCACGGTATTATAGCACACACGGCCGGCGGCGCGAGCGTCGTCGAGGGCGCGACGACGCCTCACGCGAGCCGCACGCGGTACTCGCGCAGCCAGGCGTCGACCTGGACGAGAAACGCGAACAGTTGCGGCAGCCGCATGAGCTGGCCGAACCACGGGATGTCGAACTCGACGTCGCTTTCCGCCATCGCGCGGACGGCTTTGACGTCGATGAGCGGAAGCAGGGGCGAGGCCGGGTCGTCGAGGATGCCCAGCACGCGCTCGCGCATCGCGGCGAGGTAGCCGGGATGGAACGTCTTCGGGTACGGGCTCTTGCGGCGCCAAAGGACGTCGTCGGGCAGAAGACCCTGGAGCGCGCGGCGCAGGAGTCCCTTTTCGCGCCCGCCAAGCGTCTTGAGCTCCCACGGCACGTTCCACACGTACTCGACGAGGCGGTGGTCGCAAAACGGCACGCGCACCTCGAGCCCGACGGCCATGCTCATCCGGTCCTTGCGGTCGAGGAGCGTCGGCATCCAGCGCGTCAGCGTGAGGTACGCGATCTCCCGCATGCGCGCGGCGCGCCCCGTCTCCCCCGGCAGGCGCGGCACCTCGTCCAGCGCCTCCTGGTACCGCGTTTGGATGTACTCCAGCGGGCGGGCGTGCGCCTTCAGCTCTTCCGACATGACCTGCAGCCGTTCGCCGACCTTGAGGGACCATGGGAACGTATCGGCGGAGATGGCGTCATCGCGCCGGAACCACGGGTAGCCGCAGAACACCTCGTCGGCGCACTCGCCCGAGAGTGCCACGGTGGCGTCCTTCTTGATCTCCTTGCAAAACAGCAGCAGCGAGGCGTCGATGTCCGCCATGCCCGGCAGGTCGCGCGCGCGCATGGCCGGCACGAGCGCCTCCGCGAGGGACGCGGTGTCGAGGCAGACGCGGTGGTGCCGCGTGCCCAGGTGGCGGGAGACGGCGTCGATCCACGGCCCGTCCGCGTCCGGCTGGAAGTCGTTGGGGCGGAAGTAGCGGTCGTTGTCCTCGTAGTCGACGGAATACGTGTGCAACTCGCCACGCCCGTCGCGCCGGTACACGCGGACCGCCCCGGCCGTGAGCGCGCTCGAGTCCAGGCCGCCCGAAAGGAGCGTGCACACCGGGACGTCGGCCACCAGCTGGCGCTCGACCGCGTCGAGGAAAAGCTCGCGCACGGTGGCGACGGTCGTCCGCTCGTCGTCCTCGTGCGGGCGGCTCTCCAGCTGCCAATAGGGCCACGCGCGCAGGCCGTCCCGCGAGAAACGCAGCGACCAGCCCGGCTTCAGCTCCTCGATCCCCTTGAACACGCCGTGGCCCGGCGTGCGCGCCGGCCCCAGCGCGAAGACCTCGGCCAGGCCGTCCCGGTCGACGACCGGTTCGACGTCCGGGTGCGCGAGGATCGCCTTGAGCTCCGAGCCGAACAGCAGCATCGAGCCGCGCTGCGTGAAGAAGAGCGGCTTCACGCCCAGGCGGTCGCGCGCCATGAAGAGCGACTCCTCGCCGCTGTCCCAGACGGCGAACGCGAAGATCCCGTTGAAGCGCTCCACGCACGCCGGGCCCCATTCGATGTAGGAAAGCAGCAGCGCCTCCGTGTCGGAGTGGCCCTGGAACACGTGCCCGCGCGCCTCCAGCTCCCGGCGCAGCTCAGGCGTGTTGTAGAGCTCGCCGTTGTAGACCAGCACGTACTCCCGCCCGTCACGCTGGCGGCGCATCGGCTGGCCTCCCCCGGCCGGGTCGACGACGATGAGCCGGCGGTGGCCGAACGCGGCCCGTGGCGAGAGCCACTGCGTCGACGCGTCCGGGCCGCGGCAGGCGAGCGTCGCCGCCATCCTGCGGATGGTGTCGGACTCCCGTGTCAGGTCGCGGTTCCAATCGATCCACCCGGTGATGCCGCACATGGCTGTCCGCCTCCATCGGTTCCGCCTTTCAGGGGCGCAACGAAACCGTATGTGCGGCGACGGGCGACGGTGCCTATCCACGCGCGCGGCCGCTGCGGGCGGCGCAGTCTTGGCGCGCGCGGCGCGTTGCCCTATGCTGCCGACAGTATCCTGCCTGCGGAATGACGGGGTGCTTGTGACGCGGACGCGCGGGATCGTGATGGTCCTCGCCGGCGCGGCCTGCTGGGGACTGTCCGGCACGGCGGCGCAGGTCCTCTTTCACACGCACGGGGTGTCGCCGGCGTGGCTGGTGACGGTGCGCATGCTGGCCGCCGGCGGCCTCCTCGCCGTTGCGTTGCGGCCGCCGTTCCCGCGCTCCCACCGGCTGCAATTCCTCGTTTTCGCCGTCCTCGGCCTCGCCGGCGTGCAGTTCACGTACATGGCGGCCATCGAGGCCACCAACGCGGCGACGGCCACCTTCCTCCAGTACCTGGCGGTGCCGGCGATCGCGCTGTGGGAGCTGGCCCGCGGGCGGCGCCGGCCGACGCTTCTGGAGCTTCTCGCCGCCGGGCTGGCCGTCGCGGGCACGGCGCTGCTGGTGCTCGCCTCGCCCGGCGGCGGCCTCGGCCTTCACGTGACGCCGCTCGGGCTGGCGTACGGCCTCCTCTCGGCGGTCACACTGGCGTACTACACGCTGGCGTCCGTGCCGCTCGTCGCGGAGCTGGGCTCCTGGCGCCTGACCACATGGGCGCTGCTCGCCGGCGGCGCCGCCATGGCCCTCTGGGCTCCGCCGTGGGCCGCGCGGCCGTCGGGCGACCCCTGGACGGTCGCGGGACTCGTCGCGTTCGTGGTGCTGTTCGGCACGCTGGCGGGCTTCGGGCTGTTCCTCGCGAGCCTGCGGCACGTCTCCGCCACGGAGGCGGGCATCGTGGCGACGTTCGAACCGGTGGCGGCGGCCGTCTCGGCCTACGCGTTCCTGCACGTGGCGCTGCTGCCGTGGCAGTACGCGGGTGGCGCGCTCATCCTCCTGGCCGTGGTGCTGCTGCGGCTGCGCGGCGGGCAGGAAGCCCGAGCGCCGGACGCGAGCGGGCCAAGCGCGGCGACGGGCGAGACCGCGAGCGCGCGGGCGGAG
>JADGHN010000078.1 GCA_019683875.1 Clostridia bacterium | reverse complement strand
GGCTGGTGCTCGCCCCAGGCGACATCGAAGGTCAGCGCCACCTCCGGCCGCGCGTGCGGGCCTGAACGCAACGGTTGCAGGTCGGCGCCCGGGCCGCGCAGCCAAAGGACCACCGCCATCGCGCCGGCGAGCCCGGCGACGGCGAAAGCGGCGAGGACAAGGGCGCTCCAGAGCGGTCGGCCCATGCGCGTGACCCCCCGCCGAAGGTATGCGCGGGGGAGGGCGCCTATGTCCGAAGTTCCTGCCCGTCGCGGGGCCACCCCCGGTGGAGGCGCCGGAGCAGGCGCGCGCGGCGCCGTTCCCAATCGCCGACGGAGCGTGCGGAGCCGCCGTGCACGGCGAGCAGCCGCAGGGCTCGATCCGTTACGGCGAGGGCGCGTTCGGCGTCGCGGAGCCGGTGCTCGTGCAGCTTCGCCAGTTCCTTGAGATGCGAGAGGTGAGGGAGGGCAGGCTCGGCGACGGCCCGCTCAAGGAGCTCGACGGCCTGCCGGTAACGGCGCTCGCGCTTGTGGAGGCGTGCCAGCGCGCCGAGCACGGCCGCGCGTTCTCCGGGCCCCTCCGCCCGGACGAGGGCCCGGTCAAGGGCCGCGCACGCCACGTCCACGCGACCCCACCGCTCCGCCAAGCGGGCGAGCCCCATGAGGTCCGCGACCGGCCAGCGCGCCGGTGGATCCGCGAGCGCCTGGGCCAACTCCAGGGTCACGCCGACGAGCGCGAGGAGGTCGTTCCGGTTGTGGCGCAGCGCGTCGGCCAGCCAGAGCGGGTCGTCCTCGTTCAGGTAGGCGGCGTAGAGCGCCGGCATGACGGCTCCGCCCGGATCGCCGGCGGCGTCGAGCCCCAGAACGTCGCGGCCCAGGGCGGAGAGCGGCACGCGTCCGAGCCGCCTGCGCCACACCGCCCGGGCGGCGGGCAGCAGGTCCAGGTCCGCTTTCGGCTCCGGCACGCCGATCCCGTGCAGGGTGAACCGGTCCCGAAGGAGGGGCACGTCGAACGCCCGCCCGTTGTACGTCACCCAGACGGGCTCGTCCAGGTCCGCCGCCACCTCTTGCAGGAATCCCGGTTCCCGGTCGAGGTCCGGGAGCACGTGCTGGCGGATCACGACCGCATCCCCGGCCAAGCGGGCCACCCCGACGAGAAACGCGCGCACCCCCGCGCCGCCGCCGAGCCCCGTCGTTTCAAGGTCAAACCATACCATTGAGCCGGGAAGCTCCGCGAGGCCGGGCGGTCTCGCCGCCGGCAGCAGCCGCCCCAGATCCGGGCCACGGCCGCCGTGCGCCATGGAGCGCGCGAGTGGGGGCAGGGGCTCCCGCCACGTCAGGCGCACGTCCACAAGCTCGTCGCCGTGCCACACGCAGGCGACGTCGTGCCCCAGCGCTCGCCAGCCACCGCCCGCGGGCTCCTCGCGGCGAGACGGTTCGCCCGAAGGCCACGGTCGCCGTCCGCGCTCGACAGGCGCGCCGCCCGGCTCCCGGGCGGCGGTCGCCACCTCGCCAGGAGAGCCCCCCGCATTCGCCTCTCTGCGTAGGCGGAACGCCTCCAGGCGTTCGTACAAGCTCACCGCGCGTGCCTCCCGTGCCGCGCGAGCACCGCGCGCGACCGTTCGCCCAAGCGGAGCAACTCCAGCGCGCCGGCCTTGGCCCCCGGACACTCCCGGGCGTCGGCGCCGATGCAGGAGGGGCAGCCGTCCGCGCACGGGCACTCGGCCACGCGCCGGGCGGCGTCGGCCAGCAGCTCGCGGTGGCTGGCATAGAGCTTCTCCGCCAGGCCAACGCCGCCCGGGACACGGTCGTACAGGAACACTGTGGGCACGCCCGTGAAGGGCGAGCGCACCTGAGGCACCGCGCCCAGGTCGGAAACGGAGCAGAGCAGGTACAGGGGGGCGAGGTGGCGCAGGGCGTACGCCGCGCCGGACAGGGCGCCCTCCAGCCGCTCCGGCGTCCATCCCGCCTGATGGGGGAAGGTCACCCAGTAGGCCGTGGTGTGGTGCGTGTCCTCAGGAAGGGCGATCTTACCCCACCCGACGTTCTCGTGCGTGTGCAGCCGGACTTTCTTGAACAGGGTCGCCCGCTGCGTGATGGCCACCTCGCCCCACGCCCGGCCCGGAGCGGCGGCGGCGGCCCCTTGAGGAGCCGTGGGCTCGTCGCCCGCCATCACGCGAAGCACCCGCAGGTCGACGGCGAGGTCGGCGTCCGTGTAGTAGTCGACGTCCACCTCACGGACGTAGGCCTTTCGTTCCTTGTAGTCAAGGTATTCCACTTGATATTGCTTTCCTTCGTGAAGGTAGATGGCCTGCTCGTGGACGACCAGCGGGGCGCTCGCGCGGTCCACCTCCCCGATGACGCGGCGGCCGCGGGTCTGGTCGATGATGACGACGTTTTCCTGGTCGGCCGACCGCAGGCTGACCTCGCTCGCCGGAAAGGACTCGGCCATCCAGTAGTAGCGGCCGCCGGTGCGCCGCAGCACGCCCTCTTCCGCCAGGAACTCAAGGATCTCGTCCACGGGGGTGGCGCCGAACGGCTCGCCTGGGCGGAAGGGCAGCTCAAACGCGGCGCACTTGACGTGGCTCACCAGGATGTGCAGGTTGTCGGGGTTCACCCGGGCCGCCTCCGGCGGTTGGGAGAGGAAGAACTCCGGGTGCGTGACGATGAACTGGTCGAGGGGACCCGAGCTGGCGATCAGCACGGCACACGACGGGCCTTGCCGCCTTCCGGCGCGGCCCCACTGCTGCCAGGTGCTGCTCACGCTCCCGGGATACCCGGCCAGGACGGCCGCCTCCAGGGATCCGATGTCGACGCCCAGTTCCAGCGCGTTGGTGGCGATGACGCCGGACGCGCGCCCCTCGCGCAGGTCGGCCTCGATGCGGCGCCGCTGGTCCGGAAGGTAGCCGCCGCGGTACCCGTGCACGTCGGGCGCGCGGCCGGGCGCCGTCTGGCCGAGGGCGTCGCGCACGTACCTGAGCAGGAGCTCCACGTTCATGCGGCTGCGCGCGAAGACGATGGTCGAGACCCCGTTCTTCAAGAAGCGCACGGCCCAATCCCGGGCCTCGTGGAGCAGGTTGCGGCGAATCCCCAGGCGCTCGTTCACGATGGGCGGGTTGCAGAAGATGACGTGGCGCTCCGGCTGCGGCGCGCCGCTTTCCGTGACGGCCTCGAACGGCGCCTCCACGAGCGCTTCGGCCAGCTCGTGCGGGTTGGCGATGGTCGCAGACGCGCAGATGAAGATGGGCGACGCGCCGTAGAAGGCGCAGATCCGCTTCAGCCTGCGGATGACGTTGGCCACGTGGCTGCCGAACACGCCCGTGTAGGTGTGCAACTCGTCGATCACGACGAAGCGCAGGTGGCGGAAGAGCCGCGCCCAGCGCGCGTGATGCGGGAGGATGCCCGAGTGGAGCATGTCCGGGTTGGTCACGACGAGCTGCCCGGCCTGGCGGATCGCCGCCCGTTCCTCCGGCGGCGTGTCGCCGTCGTACACGTGGACCTTGGCGGGAAGCCCGAGCGCGTCCAGCCAGGACTGCATGTCAGCCCGCTGGTCCTGAGCCAGCGCCTTGGTCGGGAACAGGTACAGCGCGCGCGTTTCCGGATCCTCGATGAGGGATTGCAGGATCGGCAGATTGTAGCAGAGCGTTTTCCCCGAGGCCGTCGGCGTCACCACGACGACGTTGCGCCCCATGCGCGCCCAGCGCCACGCCTCCCCCTGGTGGCTGTACAGGGCGGAGATGCCCCGCTCGCGCAGGATGGCCTGCAGGG
Source organism: Clostridia bacterium (assembly GCA_019683875.1). Taxonomy (NCBI): domain Bacteria; kingdom Bacillati; phylum Bacillota; class Clostridia; species Clostridia bacterium. The sequence continues at coordinate 4,343 of JADGHN010000078.1, read as the reverse complement.
ACGGGTCCATGTCCTCCGGCCAGGGCGACGGCCTCGCCGGCCGCGCCGGAATCCGCTCCCATCGGGTGATGCGCCGCGTCAGGTCCGGGCTGGCGGCGATGGTCTCAAGCAACTGCGACAGGTTCACGACTTCCGAAGCCGTCCTTTCCGTTCGACGCGTACGTCTGTTCGCCTTTCGCCCTGCCGATCCTGCCGGCCGCGGCGTATAATGGGGACATGCCTGCGACGGAGCTCGTACACTGGCTCGCACTGCTGGCCGTCGCGTACCTGGCAGGGGCGTTCGGCGCGCTGCTGGGGCTCGGCGGCGGGATCTTCCTGGTCCCGTTTCTCACGCTCGGCTTCGGGCTGCCCATCCGGCACGCCGTCGCGGCCAGCCTCGTCGGCATCATCGCCACGTCCACTAGCGCCAGCAGCGTGTACCTGCGCCAGGGGATCGCGCACGTGCGCCTCGGCCTCCTTTTGGAGACCGGGACCGCCGTGGGGGCGCTGGCGGGCGCGTGGCTGGCCGGCTGGCTTTCGCCGCGCACCCTGGCGTTCATCTTCTCGCTCGTGGCGGCGTACACGGCCGTGTCCATGGTGCGGCACCGGGACGCGCCGCGGTCGGAAACGGCCGCCGCGCTTACAGAGGCTGAACCGCCAGCCGCGGGCTTGCACGGCCGCTACTGGGACGCGGCGGCAGGACGCGCCGTGTCGTGGCGGGCGAGGTGCATTGCCCTCGGCGTCGGCCTGAGCAGCCTGGCCGGCGTGCTGTCGTCCCTCGTCGGCGTGGGCGGCGGGACGATCAAAGTCCCCGTCATGAACCTTGTCATGGGCGTGCCCATCAAGGCGGCCACCGCCACGAGCAATTTCATGATCGGCATCACGGGCGCGGCCAGCGCCTTCGTCTACGCGGCGCGCGGCGACCTCGTCCCCATCGTGGCGGGGTTCGGCGCGCTGGGCGTCACGGCCGGCGCGCGCAGCGGCGCTTGGCTGCAGTCTCGTCTGCCCGCGCCTGCGCTGCGCTGGATCTTTGCCCTCCTGCTCCTCGCCGTGGCCGGTCAGGTGTTCGTGGAGGCGTGGCGGGGGATGGTGGGATGAACGGTCAAGCACAGCGTCAGGACGATGCCGCGGTCGCCGAGGCGGTGTCGCGCGTGATCGCGGCGGGCCGGCGCGTGGCGGTGACTGCGCTCGTGGGCACGTGCCTCTGGGCCCTGCTCGCCGGGCGGCCGGACCTGGCGCCGGAGCCCGATTTCGCGTCCATCTGGCGGGACCTGCTCGCGATGCGAGCGTCCGGCTGGATCGCCGTGGCCCTGGCCATTCTGGTTCTCACGCCGTTCGCCGGCGTGGCCGCCGCGCTCGTCGAATTCTATCGCCGCCGTGACGTTCATTTCGCGTTCGTCGCGGCGGTCGTGCTCGTTCTTCTCATCGTCGCGGCGGTGGGACCGTTCTTCGGCATGCGGTGAGCCGGCGCCGGGCGCGCGCGGTTTTCCGTTCCATCGGCATGCTGGCGGAATCGTCCATGGCGGCGCCGTGGCTTCGCTCTGTTATAATCGGGGACGACATTATGTTGACTTACACCCGCCGGGAGGTGCGCCATGAGGCCGTTGGGCGTCCGTGCTCCTGTCGTCATCGGCGTCATGGCGATCGTTCTGGCGCTGTTGATCGGCGCGCAGTACGTGTTCACCGTGGAGCGCATCGACCGCCCGCTTCACGACCGGATCGCCGCGGTGGCCGGCGTGAGGTCGGTTCAAGTCGACACGTCGCGGGATCCGATCGTCGTCGACGTGCGCCTCGACCCCGTGCCCAACCTCATGGAAACCTACGCCGAGATCCGCCAGGCCGCGGACGACGTGCTCGCCGGCCGCCCGTATGAAATCCGCGTCGAGGACCGCCGCAACGAGAAGCTCGTCGACGACTACTACTCCATGAACGCCATCATTCAGGAGGGGCTCGCCACCGGGCGCTTCACGGACATGGTGGCGCGCGTCGAAGCGGCGGCGAAGGAACTCGGGCTCGACAGCGCCAAGGTGTACGTCGATTCGGACCGCCTTTTCGTCCAGTTGCGCGCGGGGAACGCGTACCTTTACGAGGTGCTACCGCGGCGGCAGGCCACGGAAGGGAGAGCGGGGCAGTGAGACGGCAGCGATGGCTGGAAGTCGGCATCGGCAGCGCGCTCGCCGCCGTCGTTTTCCTGTACCTGCAGGGGATCAACCTGCTTCCGTTCGTCGCGTTGGCGGCCGTCGCGTACCTGTTCGTGCGGTCCATGCCGCTCCCCGGCCTCCCGCGGCGCTTCGCGGTCGTCTCGCCGGCCGAGGCGGGACCGCCGGCCGTCACCTTTGACGACGTCGGCGGCCAGGAGTCGGCGAAGAAGGAGATGCTTGAGGCGCTCGACTTCTTGAAGCAAGAGGATCGGGTGCGACGCCTGGGCATCCGGCCGTTGAAGGGAATCCTGCTCACCGGACCGCCGGGGACGGGCAAGACCCTGCTGGCGAAGGCGGCCGCCAACTACACGAACAGCATTTTCATCGCCGCTTCCGGCAGCGAGTTCATCGAGATGTACGCGGGCGTCGGCGCGCAGCGGGTGCGCGAGCTCTTCCGCCGCGCCCGGGAAGAGGCGCGCGCCGCGGGCCAGAACGCGGTGATCTTCATCGACGAGATCGAAGTCATCGCAGGGCGCCGCGGCCGTCACCAGAGCCACCTGGAGTACGACCAGACCCTGAACCAGTTGCTCGTCGAAATGGACGGCATGTCCATCGACGACGACGTCCGCGTGCTCGTCATCGCCGCGACCAACCGCGCCGACCTGATCGACGACGCGCTCCTGCGGCCGGGCCGCTTCGACCGGATCGTGAAGGTGGACCTCCCGGACCGCGAGGGCCGGCGGCGCATCTTGGAGTTGCACACGCGGAACAAGCCGATCGCCGACGATGTCGACCTCGACGAGATCGCGAGGGAAACGTTCAACTTCTCCGGGGCGCACCTGGAAAGCCTCGCGAACGAGGCGGCCATCTGGGCGATGCGGAGAGGCCTCGACAAGATTCCGCACGCCGCCTTCCTCGAGGCGATCGACAAGGTGATCATGGGCGAGAAGCTGGACCGCCGGCCGGAGCCGGAGGAGCGGCGCCGGATCGCCGTCCACGAGGCCGGCCACGCGCTGGTCGGCGAGTGGCTGCTGCCCGGGTCCGTCGCGCGCGTCACGATCACATCGCGCGGCCAGGCGCTCGGCTATGTGCGCAGCGCGCCCAAGGCGGACCAGTACCTGTACACGAAGGAGGAACTGGAGCGGGACATCTGCGTGTGCCTCGCCGGCTCCGCGGCGGAGCAGGTCGTTTTCGGAAACCGCAGCACCGGCGCGGGGAACGACTTCGAACAGGCCGTGCGGCTGGCGCACGTCATGATCAGCTCCGGAATGTCCCGGTTGGGGATCGTAGACCCCGAGCGCCTGCCGCGGGCGCTCGAGCACGAAGTCGTGGCGGAAATCCTATCCTCGCTTGAGGAGAAAGTCGTGGCCCGCCTGGCCGAGTGGAAGCCGGTGCTGGAAGACGTGGCGGCCGCGCTGCTTGAGAACGAAAGCATGTCGGGCCACGAGTTGCGCGAACGGCTCGCGGCCGCGACTTCAGGGACGGACGGCGCCGCGCCCGAAGCCGCGGCCGCGGTTGAACCGCCGGCGTAGCGGCCGGGATTGCGGGCCGCGCGCGGATCCCGACAGGCCGCAGGAGGTGGACCGGTGGCGAACGTGGCCGTCATCGCCGTCGGCAACGAAGTCGTGCGCGGCGACGTGATCGACACGAACGGGGCGCAGGTCGCCCGCTGGGCGCTGGCGGCCGGGCTGGAGCCGGGTCCCCGCTGGGTCGTGCCGGACGACGAAGCCCGGATTGCCGAAGCGGTCGCGCGGGCGGCGTCGGAGGCGGACGTCGTCGTCGTGGTGGGCGGCCTGGGTCCCACGCCGGACGACGTCACGCGTGACGGGGTGGCGCGCGCCGCCGGGCGGCCGCTCGTCCGTCATGCGGAGGCGGAGGCGCGGCTGCGCGCGCTGTACAGCCACCGCGGCCTGCCGCTCTCCGCAGGGGTGCTCCGCCAGGCGGACCTGCCGGAGGGCGCGTCGCCCCTTCCGAACGACGTCGGCACCGCTCCCGGGTTTTGGCTCGAGGAGCGCGGCGTCCTGATCGTCGTGCTGCCCGGCCCTCCGCGCGAACTCATCCCCATGGGCAACCATGTCATGGCGCTGTGGCGCGCGCGCTTTCCCGAGGCGGCGGCGCCGCCCACGCGCCGGCTTTTTGTCGCGGGCTACGGGGAGAGCGTGATCGCGGAGCGCGTGGCCGCCACGCTCGGGGCTGGCAGCCCCTCCGCCAGCGGCGTACGCT
>JADGHN010000077.1 GCA_019683875.1 Clostridia bacterium | reverse complement strand
GGCGGCGGCATGGCGAACACGCTGCTCGTGGCGCTGGGCTACGACATGGCGGACTCGCTCGTCGAGGCGGACAAGGTCGAGGAGGCGAAGGCGCTCATCGCCGACGCGCAGGCCCGCGGCGTGGAGCTCCAGTTCCCCGTCGACCTCGTCGTCGCGGAGTTCTTCAACCCTGACGCGCCGGCGCGGACGGTGGAGGTCGGCCAGATCCCGTCCGGCTGGCGGGCGCTCGACATCGGCCCCCTCACGGTGCAGCGGTACGCGGAGGCGCTGTCCGGGGCCCGGACGGTGTTCTGGAACGGGCCGATGGGCGTCGCGGAGTGGAAGGCCTTCGCGCGCGGCACGGAGGGGGTGGCCGCGGCCGTGGCGCGCCACGAGGGGTACACGGTCGTGGGCGGCGGCGATTCCATCGCCGCGCTCAAGAACCTGGGCCTGGCCGGCGAGGTCGACCACGTCTCCACGGGGGGCGGGGCCTCGCTCGAGTTCCTCGAGGGGCGCGAGCTGCCGGGCATTGCCGCGATCCCGGACGCGGGGACGCCGGAGTCCGCGCGGGACGACGCCCCGGACGGCGGGGCGGACAACGCCTCCGGCGGGCGCGGGGCGGCGCGTCGCCCATGAGCGTGCGCCGACCGCTCGTCGCCGGCAACTGGAAGATGCACAAGACGACGGGCGAGGCCCTCGGCCTCGTGAACGGGCTGCTCGCCCTCCTGCCGGGCGACCCGGCGGACCGGGGCGAGGTCGAGGTCGTGGTGTGCCCGCCGTTCACCGCGCTCTGGCCCTGCGGCCAGCGCCTCGCGCACGACGAGCGCGTGCGCCTGGGCGCGCAGGACGTCTTCTGGGCTCCGGAGGGCGCCTACACCGGCGCCGTTTCGCCCGCCATGCTCCTCGACGTCGGCTGCGAGTACGTGATCGTGGGCCACTCGGAGCGGCGCGCCGTCTTCCACGAGGCGGACGACGAAGCGGCGCGCAAGGCGGCGGCCGCCGCGGCGGCGGGGCTGCACGTCATCTTCTGCGTGGGAGAGACGCTTGAAGAGCGGGACGCCGGCCGCACGCGGGAGGTCGTCGCGCGCAAGCTGGCGCCGCTGTGGGCAAGCCTGCCGGAGCCGCCGTCCGGGATGGGCGGGGCGGCCCCCGCGCGGGCGGCCGCGGGCGGCGGCACAAAGCCGGAAGGTGCGACGCTCCGCCTATCCGTGGCCTACGAACCCGTATGGGCGATCGGCACGGGGCGCGCCGCCCAGCCGGACGACGCCGCGGAGGTGGCGGGCTGGATCCGCGAGGCGGCCGCGGCCGCGTGGGGCCGCCCCGCCGCGGACGCGCTGCGCGTGCTCTACGGCGGCAGCGTCAAGCCCGAGAACGCCGGCGCGTTCCTCGGCCGCCGGGAGATCGACGGCGCGCTGGTCGGCGGCGCCAGCCTCGACGCCCAGGCGTTCGCCGCGATCGTCGCGGCGGCACGCGGGAAGGCGGCCAACGCATGACGGCGCCGATCCGCGGACCCGTCGCCCTCATCATCCTCGACGGCTGGGGGCTGGCGCCGGAAGGGCCCGGCAACGCCGTGGCGCTCGCGCGCACCCCCAATTTCGACGCCATCTGGTCGAGCTGGCCGCGCACCACGCTGGACGCCTCGGGGGAGGCGGTGGGCCTCGCGGCGGGGCAGATGGGCAACTCGAACGTCGGCCACCTGAACCTCGGCGCGGGGCGCGTCGTCTATCAGGACCTGACGCGCATCGACCGCGCCATTGCCGAGGGCCGGCTGGCGGACAATCCGGCGCTGCGCCGGGTGCTCGAGGCGGCGCGCGGCGCGCGCCTGCACATCTGGGGCCTCGTCTCGGACGGCGGCGTGCACAGCCACATGCGCCACCTCCTCGCGCTGTTGGACGTCGTCGCGCGGGAGGGCGTCGAGACGTACGTCCACGCCGTGCTCGACGGGCGCGACACGGCGCCCACGGAGGGCCGCCGGTTCATCGCGGAACTGGAGGGCGCGTGCCGCGAGCGGGCCGGCGGCGCGGCCGGGGCCGGGGGAGAGGACGCGCCCGGCGACCGGAGAACGCCGCGCATCGCCACGGTGATGGGCCGGTACTACGCCATGGACCGCGACAAGCGCTGGGACCGCGTGCAGAAAGCCTACGACGCCATGGTCCACGGCCGAGGGCGCACGGCGCCGTCGGCGGAGGCGGCCGTCGCGGCCGCCTACGAGGCGGGCGAGACGGACGAGTTCGTGCAGCCGACCGTCATCGTGTCGGGGGACGCGCCGGTCGCGACCATCCGCTCCGGTGACGTCGCGCTCTGCTTCAACTTCCGCGCCGACCGGGCGCGCCAGCTGACGGCGGCGTTCGTCGACCCCGAGTTTTCCGCCTTCCCGCGCGAGTTCCCGCTTCTCGCGGCGTACGGCGCGATGACGGAGTACGACGAGACCCTGGCGGACCGCCTCGCCGTCCTCTTTCCGCGTCCCGTGCTCACGAACGTGCTGGGCGAGGTCGTCAGCCGCGCCGGCTTCCGGCAGCTGCGCATCGCGGAGACGGAGAAGTACGCGCACGTCACGTACTTCTTCAACGGCGGCGAGGAGCGGTCGTTCGAGGGGGAGGACCGCATCCTCGTGCCATCCCCGAAGGTGGCGACGTACGACCTGCAGCCCGAGATGTCGGCGGCGGAGGTGGCGTCGCGCGCCGCGGCCGCGCTACAAGAAGTTCCGTACCGGCTGCTCGTCGTCAACTTCGCCAACCCGGACATGGTGGGGCACACGGGCAGCATCCCCGCCGCCATCCGCGCCGTCGAGGCGGCCGACGCCGGCCTGGGCGTCGTCCTCGAGGCGGTGCGCGCGCGGGACGGGGCGGCGCTGGTGCTGGCGGACCACGGCAACGCCGAGGTGATGATCGACCCGGAGACGGGCGGCCCGTGGACGGCGCACACGACGAACCCGGTGCCGTGCGTGCTCGTCGCGCCGGGCTACGAGTCGGTCCGTCTGAGGAGTGGCGGCAACCTCGGCGACGCCGCGCCGACGCTGCTGGAACTGATGGGACTGGAGCAGCCGCCGGAGATGACCGGTCGGTCGCTGATCATGCGGTCGAGCTGAATCTTTAGGAAGGTGGATTCGATGTCGACGATCGTTTCGGTGCGGGCGCTGGAAATCCTGGACTCCCGCGGCAACCCGACGGTCGAGGTCGTCGTGGAGCTGGATGACGGCGCGCGCGGCGTCGCGAAGGTGCCGTCGGGGGCCTCCACGGGCACGAACGAGGCCGTCGAGCTGCGCGACAAGGATCGCGCGCGCTACCGCGGCAAGGGCGTGCGCAACGCGGTGAGCCACGTGGAGGGTCCGATCGCCGAGGCGATCGTGGGCTTCGACGCGTTTGACCAGACCCTCATCGACCAGACGCTCATCGAGCTCGACGGCACGCCGAACAAGGGCCGCCTGGGGGCCAACGCCATTCTCGGAGCGTCGCTGGCCGTCGCTCGCGCGGCCGCGCAGTCGGCCGGGCTGCCGCTCTACCGGTACCTGGGCGGGCCCGCCGGCCGCGTGCTGCCCGTGCCGCTCATGAACGTGCTCAACGGCGGCGCGCACGCCGACAACAACGTGGACCTGCAGGAGTTCATGCTCGCGCCGGTCGGCTTCGAGCGTTTCGCCGACGCGCTGCGCGCCGGCGCGGAGACGTACCATGCCCTGCACGAGCTTCTGAACGAGCGCGGCCTCGCGACGGGCGTCGGCGACGAAGGCGGCTTCGCGCCGAACCTCGCCCGTAACGAGGACGCGCTGGAGCTGCTCGTCCGCGCGATTGAGCGCGCCGGCTACCGCCCGGGAGAGCAGGTGGCGCTCGCGCTCGACGCGGCCGCGTCCGAGTTCCACAAGGATGGCGCCTACCACCTGGCCGGCGAGGGACGCCGCCTCGACGCCGGGGAACTGATCGATCTCTATGAGCGGTGGCTCGGCCAGTTCCCGCTCGTGAGCATCGAGGACGGCATGGCGGAGGACGACTGGGACGGGTGGCGGGAACTGACCCGGCGTCTCGGCTCGCGGCTGCAGCTGGTCGGCGACGACCTCTTCGTCACGAATCCGGCGATCATTCAGCGTGGCCAGCGCGAGGGCGTGGCCAACGCCGTGCTCATCAAGCTGAACCAGATCGGCACGCTCACCGAGACCCTTGACGCCATCGACACCACGCGCAGCTTCGGGTGGCGGGCGATCGTGTCCCACCGTTCCGGCGAGACGGACGACGCCACGATCGCCGACTTGGCTGTCGCCACGCGCGCCGGGCAGATCAAGACGGGCGCCCCCGCGCGAGGGGAGCGCGTCGCGAAGTACAACCGCCTGCTCTGGATCGAGGACGAGCTGGAAGGCGCCGCGACGTTTGCGGGACGCGGCGCGTTCGCCGCCGCCCGCTGAGCGGGCTGTGATACAATCGCAGGTGATTGCGCGCGCGCAGGCGGCGGCTCGCGCCTGCGGCTGGGGGTGGACTCGTTGTACACGGTTCTCGTGATCCTGCTCGTGATCGCATCGCTGGGCATCATCGCTTCCGTTCTTCTGCAGTCGGGACGCAGCGCCGGGTTGAGCGGCGCCATCGCCGGCGCGTCGGAGCAGGTGTTCGGCAAGCGCCGCGGTCTCGACCAATTCCTCGCGAAGGTCACGGTGGCGTTCGGCATCGTGTTCGCCATCGTGGCGCTCGCGATCACCGTCATGGAAGCCCGCTAGTCGCCGCCGTGGCGGGGGCGTCGCCGCCCTGGCAGCGCGCCGGGCGAACGCCGGCCCCCGCGTGGCCGAGGTGCGCCAGGCAGTTTTGCGTTCGGGCATTGGGCAGCGGAGAAGGCGTCCTCCTTGCGGGGGACGCCTTCGGTATTTCTTCGGTCGCCGCGGCGCCGGGGTCCGCGGGCCGCGGCGTCCGGGCCCGCGAGCCCGCCGGCCCGCGCGGCCCGTCTACACAGGCCCGGGGGCCCATATACATGGGGCAAACCCGTCGAATCCGAGGAGTGTCCCCATGCCCGCGAATGCGAACCTGATCGTTCTCGCCCCCGTCGCCGCCACGCTGTGCGTGCTGACGGCGCTGCGCCTGGCGAGGAGGGTGCGCCGCGCCGGCGCGGGAACGCCCGAAATGCAGGCCATCGCGCGCGCGATCGAGCGCGGCGCCAGCGTGTTCCTGCGCCAGGAGTTCCGCGCCGTGGCGCGCTTCGTCGCCGTGGTGGCGCTGGCGATGGTCGCCGCCTCCGCCTGGGGCGTCGCCGGCATGCGGCCGGCGACGGCCTTCACGTTCGTGCTGGGCGCGTCGGCGTCGCTGTTGGCGGGCTACATCGGCATGCGGATCGCGGTGCAGGCGAACGTGCGCACCGCCGACGCCGCGGCGAGCGGCGTGGCGCCGGCGCTGAGGCTGGCGCACAGCGGCGGCAGCGTGACCGGCTTGATGGTCGTCGGGCTGGGCCTCTGGGGCTTGCTCCTCGCCTTGGGCGTCGTCGACCTGCGTGACGCGGCGTCGTTCGCCGCGTTCAACGGGTTCGCCTTCGGCGCGAGCTCCATCGCGCTGTTCGCCCGCGTCGGCGGCGGGATCTTCACCAAGGCCGCGGACGTCGGCGCGGACATCGTCGGGAAGCTGGAGACCGGCCTCGCCGAGGACGACCCGCGCAACCCGGCGGTGATCGCCGACAACGTGGGGGACAACGTCGGCGACGTGGCCGGCATGAGCGCGGACCTCTTCGAGTCCTACGTGGGGTCGATCGTCGCGGCGGTCGGGCTCGCGGTGAACCAGCGGCTCGGCGACCACGCGGTCGCGTTGCCGTTCGTGCTCGCCGCGGTCGGCGCGCTCGCCTCGATCGCGGCCATCTGGGCGGCGAACATCGGCCGGCCGCAGGACGGCGCGGAAGCGGCCGCCGCATTGCGCAGGGGCGTCGTGCTGGCCGGCGGGCTCTTCGCCGCCGGGGCGGCGGCGCTGGGCGCCCTGGGCGCGGCGGCCTGGACGCACGTGGCGACGGCGATCCTGGGCCTCGCGGGCGGCGTCGTCCTCGGCGCGCTGTCGGAGTACTACACGGCGCCCGGGCGCGGTCCCGTGCGGGAGGTGGCCGCGGCGGCCCGCACAGGCCCGGCGACCGTCGTGCTGAGCGGGTTCGCCTGGGGCATGCTGAGCGCGGCGCTGCCCGTTCTGGCGGTTTCGGGCATCGCGCTGGCGGCGTACATGCTCGACGGGCTCTACGGCATCGCGGTCGCGTCCGTCGGCATGCTCGCCATCACCGGCTCCATCATGGCCGTCGACGCCTACGGGCCCATCGCCGACAACGCCGGCGGCATCGCGGAGATGGCGCGGCTGCCCAAGGGTGTGCGCGAGGTTACGGACCAGCTCGACGCGCTCGGCAACAGCACGGCGGCGGTCGGCAAGGGGCTGGCCATCGGTTCCGCGGCGCTCACGGCGCTCGCGCTCTTCTCCGCATTCACGGAAGCCGCGCGCCTGCCGTCCCTCAGCCTGCTCGACGCGCCCACGCTTGTCGGCCTGCTCCTCGGTGCCGTGACGCCGTACGTCTTCGCCGCCTGGGCGATCCGCGCCGTCGAGCGGGCGGCCGGCGAGATGGTCGAGGAGGTGCGCCGCCAGTTCCGGGAGGTCCGCGGCCTTTTGCAGGGCGAGGCGGACCCGGACCCGGAGCGCTGCGTGGCCATCAGCTCAAGGGCCGCGCTCAAGGAGATGGTGCTGCCTGGCGTGGCGGCGGTCGCGATCCCGATCGCGGTCGGCGTGATCCTGGGGCGCTCGGCGCTTGGCGGGCTGCTCGCGGGCGCTGCGGCGTCGGGCGTGGTCCTGGCCGTCACGATGGCGAACGCCGGCGCCGCGTGGGACAACGCGAAGAAGGAGATCGAGGCGGGACTCCACGGCGGCAAGGGCAGCCCCGCGCACGCCGCCGCCGTCGTGGGCGACACCGTGGGAGACCCGTTCAAGGACACGGCCGGCCCGTCGCTCAACATCCTCATCAAGGTGATGTGCGTCGTCGCCCTATTGGCCGCGCCGCTTTTGAGATAATCTATTCCAGGTGAAGCCGTTGCCTTTGCGTGACGAACTCTTGCGCTTCATGCGCGAACAGGCCTACCGCCCGCTCACGTTCAGCGAGCTGGCGGAGGTGTTCGGCGTTCCTGAAGAGGAGCGCGGCCTCTTCCGCCGCATGCTCGAAGAGATGGAAGCCGAAGGCGCCGTCGTGCGCACCCGCACCGCGCGCTACGGCGTGCCGGAGCGCATGAACCTCGTCGTCGGCACCTACCAGGGGCACATGAAAGGCTTCGGCTTCGTCCTGCCCAACCGCCCGGAAGAGGAAGACGTCTACATCCCGCCGGAAGCCAGCGGGGGCGCCATGCACGGCGACCTCGTCGTCGCGCGCGTGGAGTCCGCCAGCGAGGACGGCCGTCGCCGCCAGGGGGAGGTCATCCGCGTGCTCAAGCGCGCCGTCACGCGCGTCGTGGGCACGCTGGAACGCCACCGCGGGCACGGCTTCGTCATCCCGGACGACCGCCGCATCACCCAGGACATTTACGTCGCCAAGGGCGACATGGCCGGCGCCAAGGACGGCGAGAAGGTCGTCGTGGAGATCACCGGCTGGCCGTCGCCCCGCCGGGGCGCGGAAGGCCGCGTCGTGGAGCGCCTGGGCAAGGCCGGGCAGGCCGGCGTGGACGTCCGCAGCCTCATGGTCCAGTTCGACCTGCCCGCGGACTTTCCGGATGAGGTCCTCAAGGAAGCCGAACGCATTCCCGAGACCGTTCGCCCCGAGGACCTCGAGGGCCGCTGGGACCTGCGCGGGGAGCTCGTGTTCACCATCGACGGCGAGGACGCCAAGGACCTGGACGACGCCGTCTCGCTGGAGCCTATCCGCGGCGGTTGGCGGCTGGGCGTGCACATCGCGGACGTGAGCTACTACGTGCGCGAGGGGACCGCGCTGGACCGGGAGGCGCGGGAGCGCGGCACCAGCGTGTACCTGGTGGACCGCGTCATCCCGATGCTGCCGCCGCGCTTGTCCAACGGCATCTGCAGCCTCAATCCGGACGTCGACCGGCTCACGCTTTCCGTGTTCATCGACTTCGACGAGGACGGCCGGCCGCAGGCGCACAAGATCGGCACCAGCGTGATCCGCTCCCGCCATCGCCTGACGTACACGGTCGTGCGGGCGATGATCGAGGGCGACCGA
>JADGHN010000076.1 GCA_019683875.1 Clostridia bacterium | reverse complement strand
GGCCCGAGAGGCTCTGGACGGGCGGGCGGCCGGCGTCCCGGCGCTCAGGGCGGGAGCGGATGCGCCGGCGGGCGACGGCCCGGGCGCGCGCTGGTCGCGCCTGTTCGAGGGCATGCGCCACGCGTTGCGCGGGCGCCGGTCGCCCGCGCCGGACGTCCCGGCCCCCGGCGCCGGCGGCCCCCCGGCGGCCGGCCGCGGCGCCATCGCCGATCCGCGCGACGTGGACGTCGTCGCGCCGTCGCGTCCCGCCCGGCCGCTCGTCGACTGGGACCGCGGGTCGATCTGGAGACCTGAGCCGCGTGACGACTGACGCCCGCGCCGCAGACCGCGCCGACGCGCTGCGGCTGCGCCGGCGTCTCGCCACCTTCGACGTCGACGTCCGGGAGCTCGTCCGCACCCTCGCCTCGGGACACGGCGGACGCCTCGGCGACAGCGCCGTCGTCAGCACATGCGTCCACCTTCTCGACGCGCGCCGGCCCGACGAGGCGACCATCGTGCTCAACCGTGACGCCGGCCGCGTCTTCTACGGCCGGGCGCGTCCCGGGGAAGTCGTCCACATCGACGTGTTCCACGAGGTCGGCGAGGTCGACCACCGCGGCGTCGCCGCGCGCCTGCACGCGGCCGACCGCGCCTGGCGGCTCGACCACGGCGAGACCGCGGCGAGCCACCTCGACTTCGTCGACATCCAGACCGGCACTGGAGGCGGCCGCGTCACCGGCTCGCTGACGCACGGGCGGCGGTTGACGCTTCGCCTCGCCCACCTGAACCACGTGCACCTCGCGGCGCTCCTTCCCATGGAAGCGCGGTCGCTCGTGCCGTATCTCGTCGCCGCCGTGGAGCAGGAGATCGCCGCGCAGGGGTTGCAGGTGCGGGCCATCGCCCGCGTCCGCCACCGCCTGGCTTCGGACGGCGCGGCGGACCGCGACGACCTCGCTCCCTACGCCGACGTCACGGATACGCTTCTCCGCCAGGGCGGCCGGCGCGGGGGAGCGCCGGGCGACGAGGAACTGCTCTCGATGGCGGTGAGCGCCGCACGAGCGGCCGGAGGGGCGGAGGCGGCGGCCGCCGCGCTCGACCGGGTCGCCCAGGGCCCCCGTTTTCTTGAAGTGATCCACGGCCGGCCGTGGGACGCGGCGGGCCTCCCCGGACTGGAGCGATCCGTCCTCGACCGCTGGATGCAGGAGGGATGGATCGCGCGGCGCGGCGACCGGCTGGAGCTCACGGAGGAGGGCCGCGCGCTCCGCAATTTCCTGAAATCGCACGTGCACGAGGTGGAGATGGCCCTGCGCGCCGCCGCGCGGCGCATTCAGGGCGCGCGCCGCTTCGGGCGCCGGGCGTGGGAGCCGGCAGGCCGCGGCTCGCGCGCGCGCGTGGAGCCGCTGCGCGCGACCGAGCCCTGGAGCGAGCTGGCCCCTGCGGAAACGGTCGCCGCCGCCGCGCAGCGCACGTGCGGCCGCGCCGCACCCCCGCGCGTCGAGGCCGCGGACCTCCGCATCCGAAGGCGGGAGCGCGCGCGGCCGCTCGACCTGGTCCTCCTCGTCGATGCCAGCGCCTCCATGGCGGGCGCCCGGATCCGCGCGGCGCAGGACCTCGTCCGCCACCTTCTGGCGACGAGCCGCGACCGCGTGGCGGTCATCAGCTTCCAGGACCGCGACGCCCAGCTACACGTGCCGCTCACGCGCAACTACGCCTCGGTGGAGCGGGGCCTGCGCGCCGTGCGACCCAGCGGCCTGACGCCGCTCGCGACGGCGCTGGAGACGGCCCGCGCGTACCTCGCGGCCAGCCGGCCGCGTCGCCCGCTTCTGCTTCTCATCACGGACGGCATTCCCACCGTGTCCCGATCGGCGCTCGGGCCGCTCGAGGACGCGCTGCAGGCCGCGGACGAGATCGCGCGCGCCCGCCTTCCCTTCAGCTGCGTCGGCCTGGAACCCAACCGTGGCTACCTCGCCGAACTCGCGCGCCGCGCCGGGGGGACGCTGTACGTGCTCGACGAGCTCCACGAGGCCACGCTGATCGAGATTGCCCACCGGGAACAGCGCCGCCACCGCCCGCGAAGCCGCACCGTCTGACCCGACAGGATCCGGGACGGCCGCCGCGAAGTGTCGATGCGGGGGTGCGCCCTTGACCTGGTACCTCGTCGTTTTTTTGCTGTTCGCGTTCGGCGTGGCGGTGTTCGCCGCGCAGAACGGGCAGACCGTGGACGTGCGTCTCCTCATGTGGAAGATGAACACGACGCTCGCCGTCGTCGTGCTGGGCGCGGCCTTCGCCGGGGCCGTGATCACCGCGTGCCTCGGCGCGGTCGCCCAGTTGCGCCTCCGGTGGCGGCTGCTGCGCGCGGAGAACGAACTCCGCACCCTCCGGCAGGCCGTGGCCCGCGCGGGGGTCTCGCACAAGCCGGAAGACGGTGCGCCGCCGGATCCAGTCGATCCGCAACGGAGGGCGGCCGAGGATCTCCACGCCGAGGATCTCGACGGCGACCGGAGCGCGGGGGCCGCCCAGCCCGACGGCGGTCCTGCGGATGACGAGCCGCCGCACGAAGCGAGGTCGCAAGCCCGTTGACGGGCGTCGCCGGGGGCGGGTTGTCGCTGACGGGCCGGCGCTGGACGACGGCGCCCGCCGACCCCGAACGGACGGCCGCCATCGTGCGCGAGCTCGGCTTGCCGCGCCCGCTCGCCCAGTGTCTGGCGGCGCGGGGGTTCGACGCGGAACGGGCTGGCCGCTGGTTGAGCTGTGACGAATCGACCTTCGTCCATGACCCGGAACGGCTGGCGGACCTGCCGGCCGCCGTGGCGGAGGCGGAGCGCGCCGTCGCCGAGGGGCGCCTCATCCGCGTGTTCGGCGACTACGACGCCGACGGCGTCACCGCGGCCGCCATCCTCGTGGAGAACCTCGCAGCGGTCGGGGCGAGCGTCGACTGGCGTCTACCCTCGCGCGATCACGGCTACGGCCTGCAGCCGGCCGATGTCGACCGCGCGGCGGCGGACGGCGCCGGACTGCTCATCGCCGTCGACAACGGCATCCGCGCCTTCGAAGCGGCGGAACGCGCCGCTGAGCTCGGCCTGCCGCTCGTCGTGCTCGACCACCACCGGCCGGACGGCGCGCTGCCGCGCGCGGCGGCCGTCGTCAACCCGCACCGGCCCGACGACCGTTACCCGTTCAAGGACCTGTGCGGGGCCGGCCTGGCGATCAAGTTCGCGCAGCTTCTGCAGGGTCTGGACGCGGACGCCCCCTGGCGCCGCAGCCTCGATCTGGCCGCGGTGGGCACGGTCGCGGATGTGGTTCCGTTGGACGACGAGAACCGCTGGCTCGTTCGCGAGGGCCTGCGCCTCATTCGGGAGGCGCCGCGCCCCGGTCTCTCCGCGCTCCTGGAGGTCGCCGGGGTGAAGGGATCGCCGGCGGCGCACGAGCTGGCGTACGTCGTCGCGCCGCGGCTGAACGCGGCCGGACGGCTGGGCGACCCGGCGCCCGCGCTGGAGTGTCTCCTCGCGGGCGACGCGGATCGCGCGCGTTCCCTCGCCCGGCAGCTCGACGCGGCGAACCGCGAGCGGCAGGCGCTGGAGCGGGCCGCGCTCGAGGAGGCGCGGTCCCTCGCGGCCGATTGGCCGGAGGAGGATCCCGTGATCGTGCTCGCGTCCCCGGACTGGCACCCGGGGATCGTCGGCCTTGTCGCCGGCCGGCTGGCGCGGGAGCGCCATCGCCCCGTGCTGCTCGCGGCGCTCGCGGACGGGCGCGCCCGCGGCTCCGGTCGCAGCATCCCGCCCTTCGACCTGCACGCGGCGCTGGACGCCTGCCGCGATCACTTCGAATCGTTCGGCGGGCACCACCAGGCCGCCGGCTTCACCCTGCCGGCGGAGGCGCTCGACGCGCTGCGGCGCGACTTGAACGCGTACGCCCGGGAGGTGCTGTCGGCGGAGGACCTGGTGCCGATCCTGCCGGTCGACGCGGTCGCGGAGCTGCACGAGGTGGACGCGTTCCTCTGCGAGGCGCTGGCACGCATGGAGCCGTTCGGCGCCGGGAACCCCAAGCCGCGGTTCGTGATCCCCGGCGTGAGCCTCGAAGTGCGGCCGGTCGGCCGTGACGGCGCGCACGCCATGCTGGCCTGCTTCAACCGGCAGGGCGCGCGCGTCGAGGGGGTGGCGTTCGGCCTGGGCGCGATCATGCGCGCCGCGAGGGCCGACGGCCGCTGGCGGCTCGTCGCCACCCCCGAGCTGGACGAATGGAACGGGACGACGCGGATCCGGTTGCGGGTGGAGGACGTGGCGCCTGAGGAGCAACCGGCCGGGCCGCTCGTGGCCGCGTCTCGGGAGACGGCGGCCGCGCGGGACAAAGCGGTCGCAGGGGAGACGGCGGCCGCGCGGCAGGCGCCAGCGGGGCGCCGGACGCCGGGCGGCGCGAACACGGGGCCGAAGCCCCGCGTCCGGCCGCTCCAGGGTGCGGCCGCCGCAGCCTACGCACCGGACGGTCGCGCCGCCCGCCTGCATCGCCTCGCAGCGCGCGTGCAGGAGCGGTATCCGGACCGCGACCGGCTCGCACGGCTGTACAGCGCCTGCCGCAGGGCGGCGCGGGACGGCGTGCCCGCGCTGCCGGCCGATCCCGACCGCCTGGCGGCGCGGCTGCGGGAGACGGGCGTCGCCGGCGAGGTCGCGGCCGGGGAAGCGCGGCTCGCGATGCGGATCTTCGGCGAGCTGGGACTTGCCGTGCGCCTGCGCAAGGGTGCGGAAGACGTGTGGTGGTGGAGCCCGCCGCCCGAAGCAAAACTCGACCTGCGCGCCAGCCCCACGTTCCGCGAGGGGGAGTCGCTGCGCGCGGGCGTCGCGGCGCTCGCTTCGTGGCTGGAGGCGGACCCCGTCGAGTGGGAGCGCGCCGTCTCGCAGATCGAAGACGCGCTGGAGGCGGACCCGTGACCACGATCCGCGAGATCAAGCACCGGCTGAACGGCGTCACGTCGGTCTATGAAGGCACGGCGATCGACCGCTCGGAGGGGCGGCTCGTCTACCGGTTCGACATGACCGCCGCCGTCACCGTGGGCGATGTCGCCTTGCCCGCCGACGGTCGCACGTACGGGTTCTACTGGGAGGACCGGCCGTACAACGTCTACCTGTGGGTCGACCGGGACGGGAAGGCGATCGCGCTCTACTTCAACGTCAGCGACCAGACCCGCATCACGCCATGGGAGGTCGAGTGGCGGGACCTCGTCGTCGACATCCTGATTCCCGTGGCGGAGGAGGCCGGCGGCGGGTGGTCGTTCCGCGCGCCGCAGATCCTCGACCGGCACGAGTTGCCCGCCCGGCTCGACCCGAAGCTGCGCGCCTACATCGATTCGGCGGTTGAAGAGATCGTGCGCACGTGGCGGAACGTGGCGGACGAGATTCGCGCCCTACTGCGACAGCTCCGCTGAGGGTTGCGGCTCGGCGTTCGCGGCGGCTTCGACCTTTTGGCGGCGCCGTCTCCGGCTCCGGATGACCGTGGCGGCCAGGGCTGCCAGCCCGAGGGCGGCGGCGACGGTGGCCGCCGTCCACGGATGCGCGCTCCAGAACGGCGCGCGGCGCGCGCGGATCGTCAACAGCGTGCCCTGCGCGACGTCACGCGCGGTCATGACGACGACGCGCGTGTCCTCAAGGCGCTGCGGCGGCTCCGGGAAGAGACCGATCGCGTCGAGGCGCACGCGGCCCTCCTGCGCCAGCACGGCGATGGAGAGGACGGGCTGCAGCGCCGGACGCAGCCACTCCAGCGACGAAGCCGCCGGCACCGTCCACGTCAGGGCCACGACCGCCGGCTCGCCCGGGGGAAGATTCACCCGGACGCGCGCCAGACGGTTTCCTCCGGGGAGCGAGGCGTCCGCGGCCAGATCGACCGTCGCCACCGGGAAGGCGCCCCCCGGCGCCGCGGAGAGGCTGTCGCGCGGCCCCGCCGAGGCGGCATCGCCGGCCACGCGCACGTCCCGGGCCCCGGCCGGAACGGGAAGCGTCACGTCCGTGACGGTCTGCTCGCCCGTGTTGACGAAGACGGCACGGTCGTAGACCTGCCAGTCGCCGCCGGACGGCACGAGGACCAGCGTTTCCTCGGCGACGACCAACCCCGCGGGCGCGTCAGCGTCGCCGGCGGCGCGAACGCGCGGCTGCGCGGGCAGGACGGCGAGCGCGGCGGCGAGCAGGGCCGCCGCGGCCATCGCCGCGCGCCGTCCGCGCCTCATCGGACGCCCTCCCCGGCGGGCGGCCGGTTGGCCATGCGCGCGCGCACGCGCTGCTGAATGCGCGCTTCCAGGTCCGCCAGCCCGTCCGCCTCGCCCGGAGCCGCGGAGGCCAGGAGCGCCCGCGCGCTCGCCGCGTACTCGGCCTTCATGGCGGCGTAATCCGCGGCCGAAACTTTGCCCGTGCGGAAGTCGTACTCCAGCTCCGCCCAGTCGGCGAGCACCCGGGCGGCGTCGCCCAGGCGGCGCTCGCGCCCGCGCGGCCACAGCGAGAACACCGTCGCGAGGATGAGGAGGGCCCCGCCGCCCCAGATCCAATCGACCATCGGGTTGACGTAGATCTTGAACCCGGCGCGCCGCTCGTCGGGCTGGAAGCCGGCCAGGACCACGTACAGGTCGCGCGCGAAGCCGCGGTCGATGGCGATCTCGGTGTACGGCGCCTCCTCGCCCTCGGCGTCGTTGGACACGAACTGGGACGGAAGCAGCGTCGCGACGAGGCGGCCGTCCCGTAACACGTCGACGCGCGCCTGCGTGCGCGACCCGTACGCCGACACTTCACGCGTCATGCCGTTGAAGACGAAGTCATACCCGGCGACCGTCACGCCCTCGCCGATGCCCAGCCCCACCGTGGCCGTGCGCTGGAACGCCATGGAACCCACGACGCCGAGCGCCACGAGCGCCACCGCGAGGTGGACGAGGTAGCCGCCGTACCGGCGCGGGTGACGCGCGAAGAGGCGCGCGAGCGCCACGGGCCACGGCTCCGCGACGAGCTGCCGCCGCGCGGCCACCGCCAGCGCGATGTCGTAGAGGACGGCCGCCATGGCGAGGACGGCGAAGCTGAAGCCGAGCACGGTGCCGAGCGAGCCGACGCCCACGGAGGCCAGCGCCACGGCCACCGCGGCCGCCGCGACGAACGGCACCAGGAGGTGCTCCCGCACCTGGCGCCAGCTCGCGCGCCGCCACCCGAGCAGCGGCCCGACCCCCATGAGGAGGAAGACGAGCGCGAAGAGCGGCGCCGTCGTCCGCGTGAAGTACGGTGCGCCCACGGTCAGCGTGGCGCCCCAGAGCGGCGAGACCAGCGGAAGGAGCGTGCCGAAGAGCACCGTGCCGGCGAGGGAGAGGAAGACGACGTTGTTGATCAGGAACGAGCCTTCTTTTGAGATGTAGGAGTCGAGCGGGCGCTCGTCGCGCAGCAGGTGGGCGCGCGTGCCCAGGAGCCACAGGAGCGCCACGACCATCAGCCCGATGTAGGCCAGGAACCAGGCGCCGATCGGCGACTGGGCGAAGGCGTGCACGCTCGTCACGAGGCCGCTGCGCGTGAGGAACGTGCCAAGGATCGTCAACAGGTACGTCGCCGATACGAGGCCGACGTTCCACGCCTTCAGAAGCCCGCGCTTCTCCTGCACGAGGCTGGAGTGGAGATAGGCCGTGGCCGTCAACCAGGGCATGAGCGCGGCGTTCTCCACCGGATCGAAGGCCCAGTAGCCTCCCCAGCCGAGCACGTGGTAGGACCAGTTCGCTCCCATGAGAATGCCGGTGGAGAGCAGCGCCCACGCGGTGAGGGCCCAGCGGCGGGTCACGCGGATCCAGGCATGCCCCGTTTGGCCGGCCAGCAGCCCCGCGACCGCGAACGCGAAGGGAGCGGCCATGCCCACGAAGCCGGAGTAGAGGCCCAGCGGGTGCAGCAGCATGGACGGGTCGCGGAGCAGGCGGTTTAGGCCGGCGCCGTCGGCGGGCGCGTGCGGCAGCAGGCGGAACGGCGGCGCGGCGACGGCAATGAGAAGCGCGAAAAAGAACGCGATGGACAGGAGCACGCCGAGCGCGTACGGCAGGAGCGGCTCGGCCTCGCGGCCCCGCGGCGGCCGCCAGGCGATGGCGCCGGTCATCATCGCTAGGAAGAGCAACCAAAGGAGGAGAGAGCCCTCCTGGCCGCCCCAGAACGCCCCGATGCGGTAGACGAGCGGCGTGGCGCGGCTCGAGTGGGCGGCCACGTACGCGAACGCGAATTCGTTGCGGATGAGGGCCGCGACGAGGATGGCGCTCGCGCCGCCGACGGCGAGGAGCAGCACGCCGGCGGCGAGCCGGCCCCCGCGCGCCCGGGTGTCCCCGCGGGCGCCGGCGCGGAACGAGAGCGCGGAGCCGATGCCCGCGGCTGCCGCCGCGAGGGCGACGAGCCCTTCTCCCAGCCAGGACCAGACGTGCACGTCTTCGCCTCCCAGGCGGCCGCGCGGCGGCCGCGGGGTCGCGGGGGCCGGCCCGCCGCGCGCGCGAGGCGCGGTCTCTTATACACAAGTGACGCGGCCGGCGAACGGGTAGGG
>JADGHN010000075.1 GCA_019683875.1 Clostridia bacterium | reverse complement strand
CCGTCATGTGCGGTGCCTCCTCCGCGGGGGAGTTCCACTCCGAGCGCGGCGGCTCCTGGCGGCGGGGCGGGCTCGCGGGCGCAGCCGCAGGGGGGCGGCCGTCGAACGGCGTCGAACCGGCGCATGGCGGTGCGGTTCGCTTGTCAGGCGCATTACGGTGCCTTTACGGAACGTTTACATGTGTTGCCCATGCCGGAAACCCGCTGATATCCTGGGCTTGCCCAATTTTGTGAACGTTCTCCAGGGGGTCGAACGGTGTCACTCGGACGCAGAATCGCGGCAGTGGCGCTCGCGGCGGCGCTGATCTGCGGATGGGTCGCGCCCGCGGCCGCGCAGTCGGGAGCGGGCCAGGACTTCACCGACATCAACGGCCACTGGGCCGCGGCCACGATCCAGGCGATGCTCGCGGCCGGCATCGTGGAGCCGAGCGCGGACGGCAGGTTCTACCCGGACAAGCCCGTGACGCGGTTGGACTTCACCGTCTGGTTGTCGCGGGCGCTTGAGCTCGACGCCTCGTCCGCCCCCAAACCTCCCTTCAAGGATTGGAGCGCGGTTCCCGCCCGGTACCAGGGCGCCATCGCGGCCGCGTACGCCGCCGGGCTCGTTCAGGGCTACCCGGACAAGACGTTCCGGCCGTCGGCGACGATCACCCGCGCGGAACTGGCGACGCTCTTCGGGCGTTCGCTCATGCAGCTCGGCGTGCCGGCGGAGTCCCGCTGGTTCGCCATCTTCGCGGACGGCGACAAGATCCCGTCCTGGGCGCTGCCCGCGGCGGCCGCGGTGTCGAAGTTCATCGTGATGGGGGAGCCGGGGCTGCCGGGCCAGAAGGTCCGCTTCGCTCCGAACGACACGGCCACGCGCGCCGAGGCCCTCACCATGCTCGACCGGTTCATGCAGGTGCGCAACGAGGTCAACCCGACCCCGGTGCCGACGCCGCAGCCGAAGCCGCTGGGCGAGGAGCCGTTCTTCGCTGCATACTACGTGAACACGGATTACGGCTATCAGACGCTGCTCAAGCACGGCGCCAGCCTCGACTTCATCGTCTACACCGGGTACAGTCTCGGAGCGGACGGCTCGTTGGCCGGCTACAGCAGCCCGCGCACGATGGAGTGGGACGCGCAGACAGGCAAGCCGATGCTCGCCATGTTCGCCGCGCACTCCCGCGACGCGAACAACAAGCTTTTGCAGAATCCTGACGCGCGCGCGGCCGCCGTCAAGAACATCGTCGACGTCGTGAACCAGGGCTACGCCGGCATCAACCTGGACATGGAGTACGTCGACGCCTCGCTGCGGCCGAAGTTCACGCAATTCGTGCAGGAGATCGCCGACGCGCTCCACCCGCTCGGCAAGATCGTCACGCTGTCCGTGTGGGCGAAGACGTCCGACTCCCCGACGAACTCCGTGAGCGGCGTCTACGACTACGCCGCGCTCGGCCGGATCGCCGACTACATCATGTTGATGACGTATGACTACCACTGGGTCGGCGGGCCTCCAGGGCCGATCGCGCCGATCTCGTGGGTGCGCAACGTGGTGAAGTACGCGGTGTCGCAGATCCCGTCGCGAAAGGTGCTGGTGGGCATCCCCACGTACGCCTACCTCTGGCCGAACAACGGCGGGCGCGCCAAGGCCACGGCGGCCTGGGACGCCGCCAAGACGGCCGCGTCGCTGGGGATCACGCCGCAGCGCGTGGCCGAGGGCGAGGTCACGTTCACGGTCAAGCTTTCCGACGGCGTGACGTACACGTACTACTACAACGACACGGTCGCGATTCAACAGAAGATCGCGCTCGTCCAGCAGTACAACCTCGGCGGCGCCATCATGTGGCGGCTCGGCTTCGAGGACGACGCGAGCTGGCCCGCGCTGCTGCAGTCGTTCGCGCAGGTGCGGGGGGCGGCGCAGTAGGCTCCTGTGCGGCGCGCGCAAGGACGCGCAAACACTTGAAATCTCGCGGCTTCGAGCGTTTGACGCCATGCGCCACGCGAAGTACAATAAACGGTGCTTTGCGACGCGGAGCGTGGCGCAGCTTGGCAGCGCGCGTGCCTTGGGCGCACGAGGTCGCGGGTTCAAATCCCGCCGCTCCGACCAGTTTGCACAGTTCAGCACGCGTTTGGATGAGCGGGAGTAGCTCAATGGTAGAGCCCCAGCCTTCCAAGCTGGTTACGCGGGTTCGATTCCCGTCTCCCGCTCCAATTTGTTGGCGCCCGTAGCTCAGCCGGACAGAGCAGCTGCCTTCTAAGCAGCGGGCCGCAGGTTCGAATCCTGCCGGGCGCGCCAGGTTACACGGTGGGTGTAGCTCAGTGGTTAGAGCGCCAGGTTGTGGCCCTGGAGGCCGGGGGTTCGAGTCCCCTCACTCACCCCAAAGATTTCGGCGTTGGGGCGTAGCCAAACGGTAAGGCAGCGGACTTTGGATCCGCCATTTCCAGGTTCGAATCCTGGCGCCCCAGCCAGGTTTTTTTGTTTCTCCAGCGCGCTGGCCGACCTCTTGTCATGTCGCGGCTCCCTGCATACCATGTAATTAGACATCTGTCTAATTCTCTGGCTCTGACGCGATCCGCTCCCCTGGGATCGGCGCGAGCATCGTCGCGAGTCGTGGCGAGCCATCGCGCGAGACATGCCGGGCAGGGCGCGGCAGAGTCGACGGGAGGCGCAGCGACGCTTGAACCAAGCCATCTTTAAGGCGCTCGCCGACCCGACACGCCGCCGGATCTTGCAGCTGCTCAAGTTGGGCGACCGCACGGCGGGCGAGATCGCGGCCGAATTCCCCACCACGGCGGCCAGCATCTCGCACCACCTCAGCATCCTCAAGCAGGCGGGGATGGTGGAGGACCGGCGGCAGGGCCAGTTCGTCGTGTACTCGCTGAACACCACGGTGTTCCAGGAAGTGCTCGCATGGCTGCTCGATCTTGCTGGAGAGGACGGCGTGAAGTCGATGAGAGAGGGCGATCCTCATCATGAATGAACGCGTGCGACGTTACACCGTGCTGGACGGCCTGTTCCTCGCGGCCTGGGTGGCCCTCGCGGTGTACGCGGCGGCCTCGTACGCCCAGTTCCCGCCGCAGATGCCGACGCACTGGGACATCCACGGCCAGGTGAACGGCACGATGCCGAAGGCCCTGGCCGTGCTGTTGTATCTCGCCCTGCCCGCCTTCGTGTACGGGCTGCTCTGGGTGGTGCCCGGCTTCGACCCGCTCCGCGGGAACTACGCCCGCTTCGCGCCGGCCCTCGGCGTGATGCGCGCCGGCGGGGCGCTTGTGATGACCGCGATCTCGGCGGCGGGGCTCCTCGCCGGGGCCGGCCATCCGGTTCCGATGGACCGCGTCGTACCCTTCGCGGTCGGGGCGCTCCTCGTGGTCGTCGGCAACGTCATGGGACAGCTCAAGCCCAACTGGTTCATCGGCATCCGCACGCCGTGGACCCTCTCGGACGAGGAGGTCTGGCGGCGGACGCACCGCTTCGCCGCCTATGCGTTCGTCGCGTCGGGCGTGGTGATGATGCTGGCGGGGTTTGTCAGCGCGCCGTGGGCCGTGGCCGCCATCGTCCTCGTGATCGCGGCCAGCCTGTCCACGATGGTCTATTCCTACGTGGTCTGGCGCTCGCGGCATTCCTGACGCGGCGACGAGCGCGCCGATCGCCATCCCCGGCGCGGGGGCGCGGCGCGTGGCACGGTTCCACATCCGCCGCGCTTTGACTTTGCCGGCGAAGTGGGGGATAATCGCGGCGGGCTCGTAGCTCAACCGGCAGAGCAACCGGCTTTTAACCGGTAGGTTCAGGGTTCGATTCCCTGCGAGCCCATTGCGTTTGTCACCGTCGCAGCGCTTCTCGCGTTCGGCCGAGGGGCGCGTTTTTCTTTCCCGGCGCGCGGTCCGTTCCAGGATTGGCCGTTCGTTGCTGGATGGGCCCGCGCCTTGAGGGTTATAATCGCTGGCGGCCGGACCCGGCCCGGGAGTGATGCGTCGTGAACAGCCACCTGTGGCTCATGTGGACCTGGCAGCCGCCGGTGCTCGTCAGCCTCGGCGTGGCCACCGCGCTGTACACGTGGCTCGTCCGCCACTCGAACCGAGCCTACCCGGACCGGAAGATGGGCCACCCCGCGTGGACCTACGCCGGGTTGCTGGTCCTGTTCATCGCGCTGGAGTCGCCGATCGACGAGATCGGCGAACTGTACCTCTTCTGGGTGCACATGCTCCAGCACATGATGATCGGCTTCCTCGCGCCGCCTCTGCTCCTTCTGGGCCTGAACCGTCGCTTCCCGCCCGTGCCGGAGTGGGTGCGCGGTTCGTTGCGGGCGCTGCCCCAAAAGACGTGGCCGCGCGTACTGGCCGTCCTCGGCTGGAAGCTCCTGCGGTTCTTCTGTTATCCGATCGTGTCGGTCTTCGTCTTCAACGGCGTCTTCACCGTCTACCACGTGCCGTCGATCTACCAGGCCGCGCTGGCCAATCCGGCCCTCCACGCGCTGGAGCACCTCCTTCTTCTTATGACCGGGTGCTTCGCGTGGTCGCGCGTGTTCAGCCCCCTGCCGGAGATGCCGCCGCTGCGCTACCCGGCGCAGATGGCGTACGTGTTCCTCGATGGCCTGGCGATGACGCCCGTCTTCGCGTTCATCACGTTCGGTAGCGTTCCCTATTACGACTGGTACGTCCATGCCCCGCGCATCAGCTGGCTCGATCCGCTCGCGGACCAGCAGCTGGGCGGCGTCGTGATGAAGCTGTTCGCGGGCGCGGTGTACATCAGCGTCTTCCTGCGCGCGTTCTACCTCTGGGGAATCGCGGAGCGCGCGGCGGAGGCGCGCGCGGCGGAGGCGGGCGCCGGCCTGGGCGTCGGAGGGGTGGCGGGCGTCGAGGAGGTCGACTACCGCTATGCCACGCGCGGGCGGTGACGTCGCGGACGCCAGGGCACGCGGGCCACGCGGGCCGCGCCGCGCGCTCGTCCGCCTGCGGTGGGCCCTGTGGGCGCTCGTGATCCTCGCGTTCCTCGCGGGCACGCGCGGCCGCGCCCAGCTGGACGCCTATGCCGGCACCTCGCTGGGCGGCTCGCCGGCACCGTCCTTCCGGCTCACCGACCAGCACGGCCGTTCCGTCTCGCTGGCGGACTATCGGGGGCGCGTCGTCCTCCTCACCTTCCTGGACGGCCACTGCAAGGACGTCTGCCCCACCACGCTCCGCGTCATGGGCGACATCCAACGGAGGCTGGGCGCGGACGCGGCGCGGCTGGCGCTGGTCGCCATCTCCGTCGACCCGTGGCTCGACCGCGTCGGCGAACCGGCCGCCATCGCGCAGGAGGATCCCGCGCACGCGCCCCGGCAGTGGGACTTCCTCACGGGCACCCTGGAGCAGCTGCGGCCGGTCTGGTCGGCGTACCACGTGACGGTCGTCGAGCAACTGGTCGGTACCTACGGCGCGAACGGCGAGCACGACACCGGCTTCTTCCTCATCGACGCCCAGGGCCGGCAGCGACTCTACATCCAGTCCGATGCGGACGAGGGCGTCATCGTCCGGCAGGTGCGGCGCCTGATCGAGGAGAGCGGCCGCTGATGCGGCGGATGCTGGCGCTGGCGGCCCTCGCGGCCGTGCTCGTCGCGGGTTGCGGCGGCGGCCTGTCCGACGCTCGCTGGGACGACGCCGTCGCCGGCGCGCGCCAGGTGGCGAAGCTCCTGGACGAGGGCCGCTACAGCCAGGCCAAGGCCGTGTGGCAGCCCGTCGACCAGGTCATCCACGCCGCGTATCCGCAGGTGGACACGGTCGACCCCGATCTCGCCGGCCGGCTGTGGTACAACATGGGCCTCGTGGAGCTGGGCTTTCTCAAGGGCGACTGGGCCGCGGCGAGGAAGGGCGCGCAGGCGCTCCCGGACCTGTTGACGCGCGCCCGTGAAGCGCTGCGCGGGGGCGGCGGGGGAGGTTAGGGGAATGGATCGCGACGGATCGGCGCTCCAGCTCGCCGGCGTGTCGAAGGCGTACGGGCGCGCGGAGCGGCCCGTGCTACGCGACGTCGACCTGACCCTCATGCCCGGGGAGTGGGCGTTCCTCACCGGCCCGTCGGGCGCCGGCAAGTCGACGATTCTCAAACTTTTCTACGGCGCCGTGCGGCCGGACGCGGGCGTCGTGCGGGTGCTGGGCCAGGACCTGGCGCGCGTGCCGGCGCACCGCATCCGGCGGCGCATGGGCCTCGTGTTCCAGTCCTTTGAGCTCCTGCCGCGGAAGACGGTCCTGGAGAACGTCGCGTACGGTGCCGAGATCCTCGGCTTCCCACCAAGGGAAGCGGCCGACGCCGCGCGGCGCATGCTCGCGGCCGTCGGACTGGAGGAGCTCGCGCGCCGGTTTCCGGCCGAGCTTTCGGGTGGCGAGCAGCAGCGCGTCGGCATCGCCCGCGCGCTCATCCACCGGCCGCCGGTGGTGCTCGCGGACGAGCCCACCGGCAACCTCGACCTCGACACGGCCCGGCGCGTCTTCGACATCTTCCGCGCCATCCACCGCGAGTGGCGGCCGGCGATCCTCATCGCGACGCATTCCCAGGAGCTCCTCGCCTGGGCGGGCGAGCGGGTGCTGCGCGTCGAGGGCGGGCGCGTCGTCGACGACGCGGCCTGGCCCCGCCGCGGGAGCGGGAAGGAGGCGGCGCTCTCATGAGCGCGCCGGTGAAGGGCGGACCGGGAGCGGGCGACGGTGCGGCCCCCGCGGCCGTGGCCGGGCGCGCCAGGCTGAACCTATGGCCGTGGCTCTACATGCTCCGGGACGTGCGCGAGGGCACGTCGCGCAACGTCCTGCCGGCCGTGGCGCTCATCCTCATGACGGCGCTGGCGGTGCTCTTCGTCAGCGGCGTCGCTGTGGCGTCGCGGGAGACGAGGGCGCTGGTCACGCTGTTGCGCGAGCAGGCGAAGATGCGCGTCATCGTCGCGGACGGGGCGGACGCCTCGGCACTGGCCGCGCGCATCCAGAAGCTCGACGGGGTGAGGGCGGCGACCGTGGTGCCGCGCGAGACGACCTTCGCCCGCATGGAACAGGCGTTTTCGAGCCAGGTCGACCTGCGCGAGGTCTTCGCGGACAACCCCTTCCCGGACAGCATCGACGTCGAGGTGGCCGACCCGGCCGCCATCGCCCCGCTCGTCAGGGAGATCTCCGGGCTTGGGGGCGTCGACCAGGTCGTCTACGGCCAGCGGTACCTGACGCCACTCCTGCGCCTCGCCGGCTGGCTCGGGCGCGTGGGGTGGGCCGCCGGTGCAGGCTTCGGCCTTCTGGCGCTCCTCGTGAGTGCCGTCACCTGGCAACTGGCGCTTCTCGCGCGCGCCAGCGAGGTGCGGATCAAGGCCCTCATGGGCGTGCCGCCCGCGCGCATCTGGGGCCAGTTCCTCCTTGAGGGGGCGCTGCTCGGGCTCGCCGGGGGGACGCTAGCCGCGCTCGCGCTGGTCGTCGTCACGAGCGCGCTGGCCTCCGGGGCCACGGCGCTGATGCCGTTCCTGCCCCACCCGGCGGCGGGCGGCGCGGGCGCGTGGGTCGCGCTCTGCCTGGCGTCCGGCGCCGCCCTGGGCGCGCTGGGCGCCGGGCTGGCCGTGCTCCGCGCCCTGCGCCAGGAGGGGATGTGGACGTGAAGCCCCGCTGGCACCGGGGAGCCGTCGCCGCGGCGGCCCTGACGCTCGCCCTGCTGGTGGCCGCGCCTCCCGCGGACGCGCACATCACCGGCGTGTTCCTCTATTTCCTCAAGGACGTCCAGGGCCAGACGACGCAGACCAGCCTCGACATCCTCGCCGGCCAGCTCCGAGAGACGGACGCGCGCATCCGCGCGCTCGAGCCTCAGGTGGACGCCGCGCGCCGCGCCTACGAGGCGCGGCTGGGCCCGGCGCGCCAGAAGATCCGGTTCTACAGCCTCTACGCGGCCGAGGGATACGCCGGCGCCGTCTTCAGCGGCGAGAGCCTCGTCGACACGATCGCCAACGCCGTCATGGTCCGCGACGTGGTCCGCAAGGACCTTGAGCAGTTGAAGGCGACGGCGGCCGCGTACCGCACCCTCGAGGCGCGGCGCCAGGAACTCGTCGCGTATCGCGACCTTCTGCAGGCCTTCCGGGAAGCGGAGGAGCGCCACCAGGCCGTCCTCCAAGGGAAGAGCCCGCAGGACCAGGAGTTGGCGCTGTACACGGTGTCGGAAAATTGGGAGGAGATCCGCAAGGGACCACTGCGGCAATACATCGAGTGGGCCGGCGCGCGGTTGCGCGATCTGCGGACGGTGGCCGTCGCCGAGCCCGGCGGATGGCGGTCCGTCGACGAGGCGTCCTTCGACCGGCTGGCGGGCGGCACACCGCCCGTCGAGGGCGTGGAGTCGGTGCGCGTGCTGCTGCGGGCGGATCACGTGTACGTCGTCGGGCACTTCCGCACGACACTGGGGGAGCGGCAGGTCATCCTCGTCGGGCAGATGGCGCGCGCCGGCGCGGCGTCCGCCCGCTACCAGACGGAATACGCGCTCGTCGACGGGTTCCTCATCGACCCCCGCGACCCGCAGATGCAGGAGATCGTGCGAGACGACGGCCTCTTCCGCATCGACGCCGCCGACCTCGGGATCGCGGGCGGGACGCTGCAATTCGAGCAGGACAACGGCCGGCTCCGCTTCCGCGGCACAGGACCGCGATGAACGGCGCCGC
>JADGHN010000074.1 GCA_019683875.1 Clostridia bacterium | reverse complement strand
CCTGGAGAGGTTGGAGGTGCGTCGTAGGCGATGCAATTGAGGAGCGATGTCTTGCACCGCGGACGAAGAGGGGCGTGGCGGCGCCGCATGCGGGCGGTGCTGGCGGGCGCCCTCTTTGTCTTCTCGACGGTGACGTCGACCGCGATGCCCGCGGCGGCCCAGGGGGCCGGCAAGCCGGCGCCGTCGGGCGGCGACCCGGCGGCCATCTCTAGGTACCCCGCCGTTCGCACCACGCTGCAGGCGTCCGTCGACCCCGCAGTCACCCAGGCGTTTCAGAAGAACGACCAGGTGACGTACCTGGTCAAGCTTCGTGCCCGGGCCGACGTGGAGGGCGCGGCGGCGCAGGCCGCCCGCTCCGCAAGCCCGGCCACGAAGACCGTCGCCGCCCGCGCGGCCGTCATCAAGGCGCTCCGGGAGGTCGCGGCGACCAGTCAGGCCGGACTACTTGCGGAGCTGGAAAAGGCGCGGGCATCGGGCGCCGTGACCAGCTACGAGCCGTTCTGGATCGCGAACATCGTCGCCGTGACGTCCACGGAAGAAGTGATGAAGCGCATCGCGAACCGTGCTGACGTGGAAGCGATCCTGCCAAACGGAACGATTCACCTCGTGGGTGGCACGGCTCCGCTCGCGCCTTCGGAAGCATCAAAGGAAGCGCCCGGCTCCGTCGAACAGCCCCGAGGCCGGTCGCCGCCCGCCGCGTCCGATCGCGCCCGGACAAGCGACGCCAACGTGGAGTGGAACATTCAGCGGATCGGCGCGCCGGCCGTGTGGTCCACGTACGAAATCGACGGAACCGGCGCGGTCGTCGGGAGCATGGACACGGGGGTCGACTGGACGCACCCCGCGCTTCACGACAACTGGCGCGGCTACGACCCGACCACGGGAACGGTCGACCCGACCTACAGCTGGTTTGACGCGGTCAACGGCGAGAGCATGCCGTACGACGACCACGGGCACGGCACGCACACCACAGGTACGGCCGTGGGCCGCGCCGTGAACGGGCAGAACGTGATCGGCGTGGCGCCGGGCGCCCGCTGGATCGCGGCCAAGATTCTCGACGCCAACGGCTTCGGAACGGACGTCGACATCCTGGAAGCCGGACAGTGGATGATGGCGCCGGGCGGCGATCCGTCCAAGGCGCCGGACGTCATCAACAACTCCTGGGGCGGCGGCCCGGGCCTGGACGAGTGGTTCCGCGATGTCGTGACGGCGTGGCGGGCGGCCGGCATCTTCCCGGCCTTCGCCAACGGCAACGACGGTCCGGATCCGGGCACGGCCGGCGAACCCGGCAACTATCCCGAGTCGTTCGCCGTCGGCGCCACCGACCGCAACGACCAGATCGCCTCCTTCTCCAGCCGCGGACCTTCCCCGTACGGCGAGATCAAGCCTGAGATCTCCGCGCCGGGTGTGAACGTCCGCTCTTCCGTGCCCGGAGGGGGTTACGAGGGCGGCTGGAGCGGCACGTCCATGGCAACGCCGCACGTCACCGGCACCGTCGCCCTCTTGCGTTCCGCCAACGCGAATCTGACCGTCGACCAGATCGAGCAGATCCTCGAATCGACGGCCGATCCACGCACCGATGCGCAATACCCGGACGTCCCCAACAACGGTTACGGCTGGGGCATCGTCAACGCCTTCAACGCGGTGGGCGCTGTCGTGGCCGGTGGCATCGGGCAGGTGACGGGTCACGTCCTGACGAGCGGGGACGACGTCACGCCGCCCGCGGTCGGACACGACCCGATCACCGAATCCTACAAGGGATTGCCGATCGACATCACGGCCACCGTCTCGGACGACGTCTCGGTGACGGGCGTCCAGCTGTACTTCCACGCGCCAGGGTTCGACTGGTGGGGCGTGGTCGACATGACGCGCACGTCCGGCGACTACCGGTCGGGCACGTATGAAGCCCAGATCCCCGCGTCGATGACCCTCGGCGACTCGGTCGAGTACTTCATCGAGGCCGTCGACTACGGCGATAACCGCGGCTACAGCGGCACGTCCGACGACCCGCACGTCGTCTCCCTTCGGAACGGCGTCCAGCCGGGCTACCTGGAGGACTTCGAGGATGGCGCGCCAGGATGGATGCACGGCGGGCAGAACGATCCGTGGCAGATCGGCGTGCCCACCTCGGGGCCGGGTGCAGCCCACTCGGGACAGAACGTGGCCGCCACGAACCTCTCTGGGAACTACCCGAACAATGCCGACGCCTTCCTCCTCATGCCCCCGATCGACCTCTCCCAGGGCCCGGCCGCACTGCGCTTCTGGCAGTGGTACCGGCTCGAAACGAACTACGACTTCGGCTACGTGCTTGCCAGCGGCGACGGCGGCCAGACCTGGGACACCCTCATGACGATCAACGGGACCGGGACGACGTGGTCTCAGGCGGTCGTCGATCTGGCGCGCTACGCCGGCAACCCGGCGGTGCTGGTCGCCTTCTACATCTACTCCGATGGATCGGTCACGTTCCCCGGCTGGTACATCGACGACGTCGAGCTGTACAGCGACAGCGAAGCTCCGTCCGCGCCCACGGGTCTCACGGCCCAGCCCTCGATGGCTGGGGGAATCGCGCTCAGCTGGGATGCGGTCGACGCCCCGGACCTCGACCACTACACCGTCTACCGGGAGGTCGGCGGTTCCTACCAGGCGCTTGCAGAGGTCAACGGGACGCAGTACCTCGACAGCGACGTGACGCCGGGAGAGACGTACACGTACGTCGTCACGGCCACGGACATCTTCGGGAACGAGAGCGGCTACTCGAACGCGGCGTCCGCCACGGCGCCCGGCGTCCAAACCATCTTCTTCGACAACATGGAGTCGGGGCCCGGGCAGTGGACGCACGCCGGCGCGAACGACCCCTGGGAGTGGGGCGCTCCGACGAGCGGGCCGGGACGCGCGTTCTCCGGATCCAACGTCTGGGCGACGAACCTCTCGGGCAACTATCCGAACAACGTCGACGCTTCGCTCGTGAGTCCCGTCATCGACCTCGCGGGCTACAGTTCGGCGACGCTTCAGTTCGCGCACTGGTACAGCCTTGAGAGGAACTACGATTCCGGCTACGTCGAGGTGAAGCCCGTCGGGGCCAACCAGTGGACGATGCTCGCCCAGTACACGGCGCCCGCATCGGGCGGGCAGCCCGTCGGATGGGAGCAGCCGATCTTCGATCTGTCGGCGTACGCCGGCCAGGCCATCCAGATCCGGTTCCGCATGCACTCCGACGGGTCGGTCAATTACGCCGGCTGGTACATCGACGACGTGCGCGTGGCGGGCACGCCGCAGTCGATGCCGGGGGCGCCGGAGCCGGCGAACCCCACGCAGCTGTCGATCGCCACGACCGACCTGCCGGCGGGCACGGTGGGCATGCCCTACTCGCAGCAGTTGCAGGCGACCGGCGGGACGGGGCCCTACACTTGGTCGGTCGCCGGCGGAAGCCTGCCGGACGGCCTGCGCCTCGACACCGTGACGGGCCAGGTCTACGGCACGCCGACGACCGCGGGCACCGCCACCTTCACGGTGCAGGTGACGGACAGCTCCGATCCGCAGCAGACCGCGACAGCGGATCTGAGCATCACGGTGCAGGAAGCCGGCGACTCCAACCCGCAGCAGCCGGAGCCGGAGACACCGGGCGCCACCAGCACGCTCCTGAAGCAACCGTCCTCCTCGTTCCTTGCGGATGAGCCGGTCGGCTCGCCCAAGGGCAAGCCTGAAGCCCCCGCGCACCCGCGGATCGATCTGGGCGGCACGGAGGCGTTCACGCGGGTGCCCGCGTCCCAGCTCGCGGCCCCGGGCGCGACGGGCGGCGTGAAGGGTCAGGGCGGCTCCGCGGCCTCGTTGCCCCTCTCCGCCGCCGTCACGGTTCTGGAAACGGGGCGCGTCGTGCGCACCGACCCGGCGACCGGCGCCTTCTCGATCACGTTGCCCGCGGGCAACTACACGCTGCGGGCGGAAAGCTACGGCTACTTCCCGCAGGACCAGACGGTGACGGTGTCGGCGGACGCGCCGGCCCAGGTCGAGTTCGTCCTGCAGCCGATCCCGCGCGGCGACATCGTCGGCCACGTCACCGACCGGCGGACGGGCGAGCCGATCGCGGGCGCCACGGTGGAGGTCGAGGAGGATCCGCTCGTCCCGCCGGCGACGACGGATGCAGACGGGTCCTACACCCTGCATGTGCTGGCCGGCTCGTATACGGTGAGGGCGCGGGCCGTCGGCTACCTACCCGGCGAGGCCACGGCGACCATCGCGGGCGGTGACACGGTCACGGCGGACATCGCGCTCAACCCGTTCATCGGCATGCCCGGCGAGATCGCGTACGACGACGGCTCGGCCGAGAACGCGTGGGCGATGAACGACGCGGGCAACGGGTTCGCCGTGCTCATGTCTCCGGGCGAGCCGGGGCAGGCGGTCACGCTCCGCACGCTGCGGTTCTACCTGTGGGATGACTCCTGGCCGACGCCGGGGGGCAACACCTTCCACGCCGAGGTGTTCGACGTCAACCCGGACGGCACGCCCGGGAAGCTCCTGGCCGATGTACCGGCCACGAACGCCGTCCGCGGCGACTGGACCGACGTCGACGTGTCGTCGCTCGGCCTGACGGTGTCCGGCGACTTCGTGGTGGCGTTCGTGCAGGATCAGCCCTACCCGAACACGCCGGGGCTCGCCACCGACGAGTCGTCGCCCGACTCCGGCCGCAACTGGCAGCTTGTGGGTGGCGGCTGGAGCCCGTGGGACCAGGGCGGCAACTTCATGATCCGCGCGGTTGTGGACTACGCGGTGGGGCCGCCGGTGATCACCAGCCCGGAGGACGGCGCGTACACGAACCAGACGGCGATCAACGTGACCGGCACGGCCCATCCCGGGACGCTCGTGACGCTTTACGCCGACGGCAACCCGGTCGGCACGGCCACGGCGGACAACGCCGGAGGCTGGACCATCCCGGTGACGCTTGAAGAAGGCGTCCACATGCTGACGGCGACGGCCACGGTCGAGGGCGAGGGGCCCGGGACCGGCACGACCGACCCGTCCGCCCCGGTCGTCGTCACGGTCGACACGACTGCGCCCACGCTCGACGTGGCCGCACCGGCGGACGGGAGCGTCCAGAACACGCGGGTGATCACCGTGCAGGGCTCCCTCGCGGACGCCAACCCGGGTTCGGTGCTGGTCGGCGACACGAAGGCTGCGCTGAGTGAAGACGGTGCCTTCCAGGCGGAAGTGATCGGGCAGGAGGGCGCCAACACCATCACCTTGACGGCCACTGACCTGGCCGGCAACGAGACCACCGTTGCTCGGACGGTTTACATCGACACGGTGGCGCCTGTGATCACAAACGTGCAGCCCGACACCGATCACACCCTCCGCGCGGGGGACCACCTCGCGGTGTCGTTCGACAGCGAGCCCGGACTCGCCCTGGCCGCCTTCCAGGTGGTGGCGGGAACGCCCGCACCGGGAGCTTCGGGCGGAAAGGCGTCCGGAAGCGCCCTGCTTCCAGGCGAGATGGCGATGCATGAGACGTCGCCCGGTCACTATGAGGCGGTCTGGACGGTGCCTCAGGGCTTTGCCGCTCCGAGGGCATACGTCCGGGTCCGTGCGGTCGACGCCGCAGGCAACGAGGCGGTCGCCACGGCTCCCGGAACGGTGACCGTTCAGGCGCCGGCGCCGCCCTCGTCTGGCGGCGGGGGTGGCGGAGGCGGCGGTGGGGGCGTGACGCCTCCAGGCCCGCAGACGCCATCCGGCTCCGCGACGATTCGCGCGGATCAGCGGACGACCGTCACGTCCGCGGATAGCGGCCTGACCGTGGTGGTTCCGGCGGGAGCGGCGCCCGACGGTTCGACGATCACCGTCTCGCAGCTCTCGCCCAAGGACCAGCCGGCGCCGGGCGCCGGAATGGTGATGATCGACGGCCAGACCTATGAGATCGACGTGAAGGACGCGAGCGGCGGCGCGATTCACGCCTTCGACCGTCCGCTGCACCTCTCGTTCGCGGTCGACGGGTCCAGCCTGCCTGAGGGCGCGGAGCTCAGCGACCTGCAGATCCTGTACTGGGACACGGACCTCAAGGTGTGGGTGCCGGTGCCCACGACGGTCGACCCGGTGGCGGGTACGGTCTCCGCGGACGTGACGCACCTGACGGTGTTCACCGTCGCCGTGGCGAGCGGTGCATCGGCGCGGGTGCCGCACGACGTCGTCGGCCACTGGGCGGAGAGCGACGTCCTGAAGCTGGTCGCCCTAGGTGTGGTCTCCGGCTATGGGGACGGAACCTTCCATCCGGACGGCCCGGTCACCCGGGCGGAGTTCGCTAAGATGCTCGTGCTCGCGCTCGGCCTGGAGCCGAAGGCGGGGGCGACGACGTTCGCGGACGTCCCGAGCGACGCGTGGTACGCTCCGTACGTCAATGCCGCCGCGGAGGCCGGTATCGTGAACGGGGTGGCGGCCAAGACCTTCGCGCCGAACGCGCTCGTCAACCGAGAGCAGATGGCGGCCATGCTCGCGAGGGCGTTGAAGCTCACCGGCGGCGCGCAGCTGAGCTTCGCGGACGCGGCGACGATCGACGCCTGGGCCCTGCCCAGCGTCGGGGCGGCCGTGGAGGCGGGATACATCATGGGCTTCCCGGATGGGACCTTCCGCCCGTTCGACCAGGCCACCCGCGCGCAAGCCGCGAAGGTGCTGCTGGAAGTGGTCCTTCACTCGGCTCGCTGAACCGTTCAGCGGCGCACGTCGGCCATTCGGCTGGAACGGTCGGAGCCCCGCGAATCTCGCGGGGCTCCGTCCTTCATACCGCGGCGCGACGCACGCCCCTCGGGCGACCTTGGCCTCAACGACCTGTCGTCCCACCGTCCCGCGCGGGGAGGTCGCCGACGAGTTCGGCCGCGATCTCCATTGTTTGATCGGGACGGCCGTGCCGGATGCCGTCCATGGTGTTGTCATGGTCGTCCGGCGATGGTGCTCCCGGCGGGACGCCGTCGACCTGCTCGGCGGCGTTCGTGTAGCCGTTGAGCACGGAAGCCAGGTGGAGATGCGCGAGCTCGTGGTCGTGGACCAGGGGACCCTGGCGCGGGGTGCGGGCGCCCGGGTCACGATCGTTCGCCATGAGGCACCACCTCCGCAGATTCGGCAAGCGGCCGGCGCGTCAGCGCCGGCCGCTCGGCCGAAGGGTCGATCTCGAGCTACCGCGCGTGGCGCGGGGGAACCGTGGGCGGCGCGCTGTTGGGTGCGTCGCCCGACGGGTCGTCTTTGCCCGCCTGGCCGGGCACCGTGCCGAAGCCGGTGCGTTGCTGCAACGCCGGCGTCCCGTAGGGGGCGAAGGCGTTGTTCTGCGCCCCGGCCTCACGCAGGTCGTCGGTCGCGGCCGGTCCGGACTGCCACACGCTGTTGATGAACGCAGCCGTGTCGCCGAACGTC
The DNA here is from genome assembly GCA_019683875.1 of Clostridia bacterium. NCBI lineage: Bacteria > Bacillati > Bacillota > Clostridia > Clostridia bacterium. The sequence continues at coordinate 1,316 of JADGHN010000074.1, read as the reverse complement.
TGCGCGACGACGTCGAGGTCCGGCGCAGCGTCCTCCGGCTGCGGCGCGAGCTCGTCGGCGAAGGAGGCTCGGGACGTGGGTCCGTCCCAGGGCGGCTGCGCGCCCAGCGCCTCGCCCCCTCTCCACGACGTTAGGCCGGACGGCCGCTTGGCCCAGCCGCCGGCGGCGCCCGGCGCGCTGGCGTTGTTCCGTGCCGCCGCGTCCTCGATCAGCTGGGCGGCGACGGGATCCGGCGCCGCCGGGATATTGCTGTTCGAGGCCGCGATCTGCGCCGCTTCCTCCGCCGCAGACACGGCGGGGTCGCCGTCACCCGGCAGCCGCCCCACGCGCGTCGCGCCGTAGGCGGAGTCGCCGGCGTCGAAGACGGCGCCGGACGTCGTCACTTCAGCCGCCCCGCCTGTGGGAACGGTGACGTCTCCGGCCGGATCGACCGCGTTGATCCCTGCCGCACCGATGGCCGCGTTGCGCGCGCGCACACGGCGCGCCGCCTCGGCCGCGTCCCGGCCGCGATCCAGGCCGGTCTCGGCCGCGGCGAAGCCCCACGAAGGCGTGAGCTCATCGGCGAACTCCACGTTCGCCGAAGCCAGGTCGACGTCGACACGGTCCGCCTCGTGCGCAAGCTCTTCCGACGTGCGGAAGCGCCGGCCGTCCTCTCGGTCGACCGCCTGGACGACCTCTTGCGAGATCATGCCCGCAGCCTCTTGCGAGGCGGAACGGCCCTGGGGACCGTAGCCGTTCAGGCTCGCGGCGAGCGCCGTGGCAGCGAGCTGCGTGTCGCCGATGCGCCCGGCGCGCGGAGCCGCCCGGCCCGGGGCGGAAGCGTCTGCGATGGCTGCCGCGCTACCGGCGGCATCCTCAAGCGCCTCCTCCGGCGCGGCGTTCGTGCCCGCCTGCACCGGGCTTTCGCCCAGCCGCGCCCGGTCCCCAAGCGGCTCGTCGCGCGAGGCGACGACGTCCACGTTCCACTCGTCCGCGAACGCGACGCGCCCCGCGTCCCAGCCGGCCTGGAGGGCGCCCGTGCGGGCGCGGGCTTCGTGCGTGCGGCCGTCCGCCGTGCCGTCGAACGCCGCGTTCATGAGCCCCGTGCCCATCTGGCCGCCGAAGTCGTCCGATCCCGTGGCTCCGGCGGCGAACGGCGCGGCGCGGTCGACCTCGTTCGCCGTCAGCGCGCGCGCCACCGCCGCCTCGGTCGCCTGGTCGTTCTTGGCCTCGAAGGCCCGCCAGGCGCGGTTCACCTCGGCGTTGACGGCCCTGGCGGCGTCGGCGGTCCCGGCGGCGTCCACGGCCTGCGCCGCGCCCGTCGCCTGAGTGCCGGC
>JADGHN010000073.1 GCA_019683875.1 Clostridia bacterium | reverse complement strand
CTGGTGCTGGGGGGGCGCTGCGCACGGTGGCCCGCGTTCTACGCGGCGGAGAGCGACATCGCCGTGGAGCACCGCGTGGACGCCCCGCAGGCGTGCGCCGCCGTCCTCGCCGCCCATTGGGCGGCGGGCGGAGCCGGCGCGGTGGTGCTCGTGCCGCCGCCCGCCGACGTGGCCATGCCCTTCGACGAGGCGGAGGCAGCGATCCAGGCGGCGCTCAAGGAGGCGGAAGCGCGCGGCGTGCACGGAAAGCAGGTCACCCCGTTCCTCCTCAGCGCCGTCGAACGCCTCACGGGCGGCCGGAGCCTCGCCGTCAACCGGGCGCTCGTGCGGAACAATGCCGGGGTCGCCGCGCAGGTGGCGCGCGCCCTCGCTGAAGGAGCCTAGGGGGGACCGTCATGGCGGAGCGGCGGGTCGCGCTCGTCACGGGGAGCGCCACGGGCCTGGGCCGAGCCGTCGCCCTGGCCCTTGCGGAGGCGGGCTGCGATGTCGCCGTGAACTACGTCCACAGCGCGGCCGAGGCGGAGGCGTTAGCCCGCGGCATCGCGGACCTGGGCCGCCGCGCGGCCAGCTTTCAGGCGGACGTGAGCGAGGCCGAAGCTGCGGAGGGGCTTGTCGCGGCGACGGAATCCATGTTCGGGCGCGTCGACATCCTCGTCCACGTGGCCGGTCCGTTCCTGTTCGAGCGCCGCACCCTGGCCGACCTGTCTCCAGAAGAGTGGAGGCGGCTGCTGGACGGCAACCTGACGGCGGCGTTCCACCTGGTCCGCCGCGCGCTGCCGGGCATGCGGGCGCGTCGTTGGGGACGGATCGTGCTTTTCGGCTTCAGCGAGGCCGGTCAGGCTCCCGGCTGGCCCGGTCGCGCGGCGTACGCCGCGGCGAAGGTGGGCGTCGTCAGCCTGGCCCGGTCCCTGGCGTTCGAGGAGGCGCCCCACGGCGTGACGGTGAACGTCGTCTGCCCCGGCGACATCCGCCATCCGTGGAAGGAGCGGCGCATCGCCGAGGCCCGCGGCGCGCGCGACGAGCGCACGCCGGTCGGGCGGCCCGGCACGGGCGAGGACGTGGCGCGCGTCGTCCGCTTCCTGTGCGAGGAGGACTCCGACTTCCTGACCGGCAACGTCATCGAGGTGACCGGCGGCCTGAGCCCTCTGCGGTTCAGGGGACCGCGGCCGCTGGACTGAGGGGGGCCGTCCGTGGCGGAAGAGAACCGCGTGGAAGCGCTGATCGAACACTTCATGGAGCTCTCGTGGTCGGAGCCGTGCACCGTGGAGGAGTACGTCGACCGGCTCGCGAGCGGCGCGTACGGACCGGTGTCGCGGGAGGAGATCCTCGCCTTCATCGACCGCATCGCCGCGATCACGTTGGGAAACATCGAACTGAAGGCCACGGAAGGCGGTCCCTGGTCGCAGCGGGCCGAGGAGGTGGCGGAGGAACAGCGCGAGCGGTTCGCACGCCTGCGCGCGCGTTTCCAGGGGTGAAGCGCCGGGACTTGCCAGGAGTCCCGCGACAGGTCGAGAAAGGAAGGGCCATCACCCCGTTGGAGGTGGGGAAGTGGAGGCGGAACTGGTCGAGTGGGCGCATCGAAGGCGCGCGCCCGCCGTCGCGGGGATCCTCTGGGAGGGGTCGACGGCGCGCGGCGTCCCGGACCCGGAAGCGGAGATCGACTTGCGCATCGTCTGGAGGCATGCGCCAGGGCGGACGGGCCGGCTGGAGGCCGCCGTCATCGCCGGCCGCGTGGCGCACGTGCGGCACTCGCTCCTGCATGAGCTCGCTCACGCCGAATGGACCCCCTACGTTCGCTACTCCTTCGCGACCGCACGCATTCTCGTCGACCCGGACGGCGACGTCCGCCGCCTCATCCGCCGGCAGCTTGCGCTCTCCGATGATCGACGCCGCGATGAAGCGCTCTTCTGGTACTGCGAGCTTCGCTCGTCATGGCAGGCGGCCCGGCGTGCGTTCGCGCGGGAGGATTGGGCGGACTGCGCGTATTCGTTCGCGCAGGTGGCCGAAGCGGCGATGCGGTGCTACTTCGGCTGCACCCAGGACTGGGTCCCGTATCGCAAGTGGCTGGCGAACGAGTTCCTCAAGGCGAACCCCCCGTACGACTTGCGCTCAGGCGTCTTGCAGCTCCTTGCCATACCCGGGTACGACGGCGAGTCGCTCCGCGAGCGGCTGGAGCTGGGCCGGCAGGTGGTGGAGGGGTGCCGGGACCTCGTGGCGCGTCGCTTCGGCATCTCGCGCGGACGGCTGGACGGCTGGGAGGCCATCGAGCCGCGCGCCAGCCGCATGCCGGTGTAGGATGGGCGGAGGGAGCGGAGCCGGTGTTCAACCGTGCATTCTTCGAGGAGCATCTGTTCAAGCTTTTGGCCCACTATTCCGCCACGCATGAGACGCACGGGCCCGTCGTCGAGCTCAAGGTCACAGACGGCAGCGTGTTCAAGGTGAAGGAGAAGGTCGTCGCCACCGATGACTGGGTCACGCTGGAAGTCTGGGAGAGCGACGAGGCCCATGTGCCCGTGCAACTCACGCTGCCGTACGGCGCGGTCCTGATGGTGAAGATCTATCCCACCGATCCGGACAAGGAACACATCGGGTTCCGGCGCGGCTGAAGGCGGGGCGCCCGCCCTCCCTCGTGCTCGCCGGTCCCGCGATGCCGCGCGTCAAACGGCGTTGGCGTGAAGGCGGCGGAGCGCGTCGAGCGCGGCGGGCGCGTCGACGAGGCCGCCGCCCTGCGCTTCCTTCGGGGCGCCGAGGTCTCGCGCCGTTCGCGTGAGCGCGGCCTTGACCTCGTCCGGGCTCGCGTCCGGCACGGCCTCCAGAAGTTGGGCGACCACGCCCGCCACGATCGGCGTGGCCATCGACGTGCCGGAGAGCGTCGCATAGCCCCGCGTGGCCTTCGGCCGCGAGTCCTGGAACTTGGCTCCCGGGGCCCGCAGCGACGTGATCGCCACGCCCGGGGCCACGACATCCGGTTTGGCCACGCCGCGCGGCGCCGGACCCCGGCCGGAGAAGGGCGCCACCACGTCGTCCGAGGTGTCGGGCGTCGAGCGGTCGTCGCTCGCTCCCACGGTGATGACCGACGGCGCGACGCCCGGCGTCGCCACGGAGCCCTCGTCGGGCCCGCCGTTTCCCGCGGCGGCGCACACGACGATCCCCTCGCGCCACGCGTGCTCCACGGCCGCCACGAGCGGATCCTCCGTCCCCGCCTCCACCGGGGAGCCGAGCGACAGGGACAGCACCCGAACGTTGTAACGCTGCCTCTGCTCGATCACCCAGTCGATGCCCGCCAGGACCTGCGCGGCCGTGCCGCCCCCGTTCCTGTCGAGGGCCTTGACGGCCACGAGCCTGGCTTCGGGAGCCGGCCCCCGAAAGCGGCCGGCGCTGTCGTGCCCGTTGCCCGCGACGCAGCCGGCGACATGCGTGCCGTGGCCGTTGTCGTCGTAGGGGTAGCGGCGGCCGTTGACGGCGTCGTAAAACGCAACGATCCGGTTGCGCGGCTGGGTCAGGTCAGCGTGCGGCCAGACGCCCGTGTCGACGATCGCGACGGTCACGCCGCGGCCGGTGACGGATCGGTCCCACAGCGACGGCGCACCGACCGACGGCGAGGCCGTGTCCAGCAGGGTCCGCACCGGGTAGTTCGCGGTGACGTACTCCACGCTCGGATGTGCGACGAGCGCGGGCAAGCCGTGGGCCGGCACGCGCACGTGCACCGTGCCGAACCGCGGGTAGTGGCCCCGCAGGCGGCCGCGGGCGCGCCGCACGGCCTCCTTGAGCGCCTCCAGCTCCCCGCTGTGGGCCGGACACCGGACGAGCAGGTCGAGCGATGTGAACCGCAACCGGGTGTCGCGCCAGAGCGGATGGACCGTGCAGGGAAGCGGCTCGGGCACGTGATGGAGCGCGGCCAGCATCTGGCGCAGCGGCCGCGACAACTTGAGCGCATGTTCGTTCAGCCAGTCGATTTCGTAGACCATGACGATCCCTCGCGGGACAGCCTATGCGGGGCTGTCCCCTTCGGTGCGCGGGGGATCGCCGTCAGTGCGTGCCCGTGAGTTTCTTGATGAAGCCGTCGAGCCCGTCAGACCGGTTGATGCGGATGCGGCGCAGCGTGTACCGTTCGTCCGGGCGGGCCAGCCCCGGGTTCGTCGTGACCGCCGCCACGTAGCCGGCTTCCTTGACGGCGGCGATCACGCGGGCGTCGTACCGGCCCGAGGGGTAGGCGAACGTCCGCACGACGACCTTGAAGCGCTGGGCGAGAAAGGTGCGGGAGCCGGCGACCTCTTCCGTGAGGCGCTTCTTCGACACCTGGCGGAGGTCGGGATGGGTCATGGTGTGGGAGCCAAGCTCGTTGCCGGCCGCCAGCCAGGATTCCACCATGGCGTCCGTGAGCGCATGCGGGCGGTTGAGCAGTCCGGCCTGCAGGAACAGCGTCGCGACCTGGCCGTTCGCGCGCAGCACGGGCAGCGCGACGCCATAAGCGCTCTCATACCCGTCGTCGAAGGTGATGACGACCGGCTTTTCCGGGGCGGACCGGCGGCCCGACCATACGTCCACGGCTTCGGCGAGCGTGAGGGTGTGATATCCGTGCGTTTTGAGGTATTCCATCTGGCGGCGGAAGTCGTCCGGGTTGACATACAACTGCGACCACGCGCCGGCGGGATCGCCGAGTTCGTGATACATCAGCACCGGAATGGGCTCGCTCGAGCCCTCTGAAGGCCCGGCGCCCGCTTCCGGCGAACTCGCGGCGGACAGCGCGGCGACGGGCTCCGAGGCGAGGGGAGCGGGTGTCGCCGCGCCGGCCCCTTCGCTCGCGGCGCCCCTGTCCGCGGGGCGCGCCGAGGCGAGCCAGCCGCATGCGGAAAGTGCGATCGCCAGAGCCACCGCCATTGCGAACCGGGCCGGACGCGCCTTTCCACCGCGTGCCATCGCTTCCATCATCGGACATTATTGCCCGTTCGTCGTGGTCGCGCGGGCTTTGTAACGAACGTGTAACCCTTCGTGCTATGATGGCGCCATGGATCCCTGGTCTGAGATGAACATCCGAGCACTTGAGACCGCTCGTCCGGTTCTTGCCCACATCATGGCGAAAGATTCGAAAGACGGGTCCGTCGCGCTCGGCTCGGCGACGGTCATCGACCACTACCACGTCGTGGCGAGCGCCCAGTTCGGGGACGAGGACGACGACATCACCGTCACCACGTTCGACGGCCGCAAGCGGAAGGCGCGACCTCTGGCCACCGACCCGCTCTACTTCATCGCCGTGCTCCGGGTGGAGGGGCGCATCGAGGGCAGCTTCCCCGCTCTGGCCGACCTTGAGGAACTCGTGCCCGGCCGCGTCGTCCTTTCTCTGGGTGATCCGTTCGGTTACGGTCCCACGGTGTCCATGGGCGTGATCAGCGCCGCGGACCGCACGATCTACCGTCCGGAACGGATCCCGGTCGACAGCCTGATCGTGACGGACGCCGCCGTCCACCCCGGCAACATGGGAGGCCCGCTGATCACGTTGGAAGGCCGCGTGGCGGGCGTGAACGGCATCGCCTGGGGACAGGGGCTTGGCCTCGCCGTGCAGGCGGAGACCATCTGGCGCGTGGCCAACCAGATCATCGAGTACGGACAGGCCACGCATCCCTGGCTGGGATTCGGCGGGGAGCCTGAGATCGTCGACCAGGCGCTGGTGAGGCTCTTCGACCTGCCTGTTGACCGCGGCGTCGTCGTGGCCTACGTGGCGGAGGAGGGGCCGGGGCGGGAGGCCGGCGTGGAGCCCCTCGACCTTGTCGTGAGCGTGGACGGGAGGTCGGTCGCCAGCCTCGGCGCGATCCGGCGGGCCCTCGCGCGCAGGCGGCCCGGCGAGCGCGCGAAGCTCACGGTGCTGCGCGGCGGAGAGCTCATCGACCTCGAAATCCGCGTCGAAAACATGCCGCGGCTGTCGAAGTCGGAGAATTAGGCGGAATGCGCCCCAGAAGGGGGATGGGCGTCTTGAAGGCTGGTTCACTGGTCGCGGCGTTGATCGCGGTCACGGTGGTCGTGGGAGGCTGCAGCCTTTCCGGGCCGGGCTCGCGGCAGGCCGGATCTTCGGAGGCGTCCGGCGGCTCAGCCGTTTCGGAACCGGCCGCTCCGGGGTCGGAACTCGGCGGACCGTCGGAGACCGCGCCGTCCGAGGCCGGCGCCGCGCAGGAGCGCTTGCAGCGGTACGTCCTGCCGGACCCGCCCTCCGCGGACGGCCTCGCCGCGCTCGCCTACACGCTGGACAAGCAGGCGCGCATGGTGATTCGCGGCACCGCGGAAGCGTGGCTGGCGTTGGGCGAGCGCGCGTCCTCGCTCCAGGACGAGCTGTTGCAACAGATGCGCCACGAGCTGGCCACCCTCGCCACACCCGAATACGCGGACACGCTGGTCTCGGCCATGTCGAGCGAGTTCGCCGGCGGCGAAGGCGAGTGGACGTTCCCGGACCGCGAGACGGTGCTGTCGCTCAAGCTTGTTTCCGCGAACGAGAACACCGCGGTCGTGGAGGAGCGCCTGCAGGAGCACTACCCCGCGAGCGAGTGGGGCGGCGGGGCGTTCACGTCGACGGTCCAGGTCCACATCGTCCTGCAGAACACGCCCGAAGGATGGCGGCTCGGCGACGTGCAAAGCCAGCCGCTGGACAGCAGCAAGTGACTTGCCCGCAAAAACGTGCGGCGCGGCCACGGTGGCCGCGCCGTTCAATGTTTCAAACCTGGTGCCGGAGGTGGGATTTGAACCCACACGCCTTTTGGGCACACGATTTTGAGTCGTGCGTGTCTGCCGTTCCACCACTCCGGCGAACACCATTGATGATACCACGAAATCGGCATATCCAAGCCGGGGCGCGCATGGAATGCTTTCGGTGATGCGCGCCGATGGAAAGTCGAGGAAGATATGCGCGGCCGTTGTGGTGGGCGGGCGTTTCGCTGGCGCTGGTGACCCTCGCCGGCTGGTTGCTGCCGGATCCGTCGCCCGTCCACGCCGCCGAGGGCAAGACGCGCATCGAGATCAACCTGCCGGCCTATCGGCTGACCCTTTTCAAGGGAGACGAAGCCGTGGCGTCGTACCCGGTCGCGATCGGCGCGCCGGATCGCAAGGTCGGGAAGATCACGCGCGTCACGGCGACCCCCACCGGCCGTTTCACGATCGGCAAGAAGACGAAAAACCCGTCGTGGTTCCCTCCGTCGTGGTTCGTCCGCGAACAGGGCTGGGCCGACGGCTTCTTCATCGGCCCGGGCCCGTCCAACCCGCTCGGCGTGCGATGGCTCGGCCTGTCCCGCCCGGGATATGTGGGGTACGGCATTCACGGCACCGCGGACGACGCGTCGATCGGGCACGCCGTGTCGCTCGGCTGCGTCCGCATGCGCAATCGGGACGTCGTCGGCCTGTTCGACCGCGTCCAGGTGGGCACGCCCGTCGACATCGTCGATCGCCGCGTCGAAGTGGTGCGCGACGAGAACGGCCGGGCGCTGATCGCCCTGTACCCGGACGTCTATCACAGGGGGCGCCCGGATGTTGCGGACGTTCGGGCCGCATTGCGCGCCGCCGGCCTCGACGAACATCTGGGCGACGACGCCTTTTGGAAGAAACAGTTGGCCGCAGCCGGCCGCAGTCCCGTCTACGTCGCCGTCGGCGAGGCGACGGCCGCGCTGCCGCCGGTCCCGTCCCGGGTGCAGGCGGTCGCGCTGGAGAAGCGGCTCCCCGACAGGGTGCAGGTCTCCATCGCCCGCGCAACGCTGGGATTCGCCGAAAGGCAGGGCGACGACTACCTGCTGCCGGTGGCGCAGCTCCCCGAGGCGTTCCGCGCCCACTTCGATCGTGGCGACGACGGCCAGGTGCTGTTCTATGGCCAGCGGATGCCGGGCGCCGTCGTCCGGGACGGCGAGGCGCTGGTTCCGGTGCGCGCCATGGGACAGCGGCTGCACATGACGGAGCGCTGGTTGGACACGGCGTGGCTCGACCTGTCCTGGTAGCATGTTCCAGCCGCTTGCCAGCCGGACATCGCGACTTTACCCTTTCATTATGCGGCGCGTGTCGGCGGCGACGTCCCGGCGCGGGATTTGAGGTGCGGCTCGGTTGGTTCACGAGGACGACTTGATTCGGCTGGCGCAACAGGGCCAGGTCGCCGCCTTTGAAGCGCTCGTCGAGCGGCATCAGGCGCGCGTGTACTCGCTCGCGCTGCGGTTGACGGGCAACCGCGACGACGCCTTCGACATGGCGCAGGAGGCGCTGCTGAAGGCGTTCCTGTCCCTGCCGGCGTTCCGCGGCCAGTCCTCGTTCAGCACGTGGCTGCACCGCATCACGACCAACGTCTGCCTCGACGAAATGCGCAGGCGCGGGCGGCGCCCGCTCCTCGCCGTGGAGCGGGAGGACGAGGACGCGCCCCCGCGGGCCTACGCCGATCCGTCCCCCGGCCCCGAGGCGGAGGCCCTGCGGCGGGAAGAGCGGCGGGCCATCGAACGCGCCATCGCCGCGCTTCCGGAAGAGTTTCGCGTGCCGCTCGTGTTGCGCGACCTGCAAGGGTTTTGCTATGAGGAGATCGCCGAGCTCACCGGCCTGCCGCTCGGCACCGTCAAGTCCCGCATTCACCGCGCCCGCCTGCAATTGCGGGACCGCCTGACACCGGAACTTTTTCCGTCGCGAGACGTCTCCGCTGAAGAAGGAGGGCGGCGCGGATGACGTGCGAGCTCGATCGCAGCCAACTTTCGGCGTACGTCGACCAGGAACTCTCCGCGGACCAGCGGGCGGCCGTCGAGGCGCACCTCGCCACATGTTCGGAATGTTGCGCCGAGTTCGCAAGCCTGGGCTGGCTGGTGCAGAAGCTGCGCGCGCTGCCGGAAGTCGAACCCCCGGACGGCTTTCGTGAGGCGCTGCGCCGCCGGCTGCTGGCGGAAGCCGACGCCGCGGGATCGGATGGGCCTGGCGGCGCACCGGGCCCTGTCGCGGTGCGGGCGGCCACGCTGGCCGCGCCCGTCGCGTGGTGGAGGCGGACCGCACCCGTGGCCGCCGCGGCGGTCGTCGCCCTGGCCGTCGGCTTCGGCTCGGGGTGGGCCCTCTGGGGGC
>JADGHN010000072.1 GCA_019683875.1 Clostridia bacterium | reverse complement strand
TCGGCGGGTTCGGCGCTGTGGGCGGAGGGGCCAGGGTTCCGCATCGACCTGGCCGATCCCGGCGCGGGATCCCGCGTTCGCGGGGATCTGCCGCGGCGCGTCGTCCTCGGGATCCGGCCCGAAGCGCTGAGGATCGAGCCGGCAGCGCCGGGCGAAGATGAGTGCGCCGGCGCGTCCGCGGGGGAGACGGGCGGGTCGAATGCCGTTCGCGGGCGCGTCGACCTGGTCGAAGTTCTCGGCGCCGACGCGCACATCCACGTGATCCTTGCGGGCGGGACGCGGTTGACGGTCCGCGCCCCTGGAGACGCCGGGCTGCACCCGGGGGACGTCGTGGTCGTGCGCGTCGACCTGCGGCGGGTGCACCTCTTCGACCCGGAGTCCGGCCGCGCGATCTGACGTGGCGTCAGCCCCCGGCGGGCGGGTCGCCCTCCGCCGGGCCGCCATCGGCGGCCGGATCGCGGTCGGTGGACGGAGCGGGGCGGGCGGGCCCACCGGCGCTGGCCCGCTTCGCCCCGCCGCGACCCGCCCGCCGCACGGCATCGCGCAGTAGGTACTCGATCTGCGCGTTCACGCTTCGCAGCTCGTCGGCCGCCCACTTCTCAAGCGCCGCGTACAGATCCGCGTCCAGCCGGAGCAGGAAGCGTTTCTTCTCAGCCATCCGACGTCACCGTCAGTAGAGGCTGCCGACGTTGACGACGGGCTGGATGCCGCGCTCCCCGACGATCGACACCATGAGATTGCTGATCATGGCCGCCTTGCGCTCTTCGTCGAGTTCCACGACGCCTTCCTGCTGCAGCTTCGCGAGGGCCATCTGCACCATGCCCACCGCGCCTTCGACCAGCGTCTGCCGCGCCGCGACGATCGCCGCCGCCTGCTGTCGCTGCAGCATGGCGCTGGCGATCTCGGGCGCGTAGGCGAGGTGGCTCAGCCGCGCCTCCAGCACTTCCACGCCCGCGGCGGCGAGCCGCTCCTGAAGCTCGACGCGCAGATCCTCCGCGACCTCGTCCGGGTTGCCGCGCAACGAGCGCTCCCCGTCGTTGTACGCGTCATACGGGTACCGGCTGGCGAGGTGGCGCAGCGCCGTCTCGCTCTGGATGGCCACGTACTGTTCGTAGTTGTCGACGTCGAAGACGGCGCGCGCGGCGTCCACCACGCGGAACACCACGACGGCCGCGATTTCGATGGGGCTCCCCGCCGCGTCGTTGACCTTCAGCTTCTCGCTGTTGAAGTTGCGCACGCGCAGGGAAACGCGGCGCTTGACGCTGAGCGGCGCCGTCCACCAAAAGCCGCTCCGGCGGATGGTGCCGGCATAGTGCCCGAACAGAATGATGACGCGCGCCTCGTTCGGTTGCACCGCGAGCAGCCCCGTGAGCACGACGAAGCCGGCGAAGAAGAGCACCCATCCGAAAGCGAATACGAGCCAGTGCTCCGTGTTCCCGCCCTGGACGATGAGCCACAATGCTCCACCCAAGGCCGCCAGGCCAAGAACCAGACCGACAATGCCGTTAGTCTTCCACGCTTCGCGATCCACCGCATGTCCTCCCAGTGACACCGTTGTGATGCCGTAATGATATCACATTGATGATCCGATGGGATGCATGTCTACGCGCCGACGGACAGGTGTAGCCTATGCCGTAGGGAGGGTTTGGCATGGAGATTCTGTCGATCAACCCCGCGACGGGAGAACGGCTCGCTTCATTTGAGGAGACCCCGGACGCGGAGGTGGAACGGGCCCTCGAGCAGGCGCGCGAAGCGTTCCGCCGCTGGCGGCAGGTGCCGTTCGCCGAGCGCGCGGCGCACATGCGCGCCGCGGCCGCGTACCTGCGCCAGCACAAGGCAGACCTCGCGCGGCTGATCACGTCCGAGATGGGCAAGCCCATCGTCCAGGCGGAGGCGGAAGTCGAGAAGTGCGCCTGGGCCTGCGATTACTACGCGGACAACGCGGAGGCGTTCCTCGCCGACATTCCGAAGGAGGGCAGCGGGCGCGCGGCGTACGTCGCCTTCCGGCCGCTCGGGCCCGTGTTCGCCATCATGCCCTGGAACTTCCCCTTCTGGCAGGTGTTCCGCTTCGCGGCACCAGCCCTGATGGCCGGGAACGTGGGCCTTCTGAAACACGCCTCCAACGTGCCGCAGTGCTCGCTGGCCATCGAACGCGTGTTTCGGGAGGCCGGCTTCCCGGACGGGGTCTTCCGCAGCCTCCTCATCAGCGGGCGCAAGGCGTCCGAGCTGATCGCGGATCCGCGCGTGGCGGCCGTCACCCTGACGGGTAGCGAGGTGGCGGGCCGGCAGGTGGCCGCGGCGGCGGGGCAGGCGTTGAAGAAGACCGTGCTGGAGTTGGGCGGCTCGGACCCGTTCATCGTGCTTGAAGACGCCGACCTCGACGCGGCCGCCCGCACGGGCGCCTGGGCGCGCAACCAGAACACGGGCCAGAGCTGCATCGCGGCGAAGCGTTTCATCGTCGTCGAAGCGGTGGCCGACGCGTTCGAGGAAAAGTTTTGTGAGGCGGTGGCGGAACTGCGCGTCGGCGACCCCATGGACCGCGAAACGCAGGTCGGGCCGCTGGCCCGGGAGGATCTCGTCGCCGCCCTCGACCGCCAGGTGCGCGCCTCGGTGGAGGCCGGCGCGCGGGTGGCCGTGGGCGGCGAGCGCATGCCCGGGCCGGGCTTCTTCTACCGGCCGACGGTGCTCCTGAACGTGGACCGCGAGATGGCTGTCGCCTGCGAGGAGACGTTCGGCCCGGCGGCGGCCGTCATCCGCGTGCGCGACGAGACGGAGGCCATCGACGTCGCCAACGCCACGAGCTACGGCCTCGGCGCCAGCGTCTGGACGGCCGACGAGGCGCGCGGCCGGCGGCTGGCGGCGCAGATCGAGTCCGGCTCCGTCTTCATCAACGGCATGGTCGCGTCCGATCCGCGACTGCCCTTCGGGGGCGTCAAGAACAGCGGCTACGGCCGCGAGTTGTCGGAGTTCGGCATCCGGGAATTCGTGAACGTCCAGACGGTGTGGGTCGGGCCGGCGAAGTAGGACGCGCGGTAGAACGCACGGTCACGGGGCATCCTACCGGAGAAGACGCGCGGAGGGAGGCGCAGTCCGCGTGGGCCGCGGCGGCGCTCCCGCCGCGAATCGGGAGGGTGCCCTGTGGGTTTGCTGGACTGGTTCGTCAACATGGTCATCGACTCCAAGATGAAGCGGATCATGAAGGAGCCGTACACCGACAGCCTCGTCAACACCCTGACGACGATGCAGAAGGTGAACGCCCGCATCCTCGTCGAGACGCTCATGCGCGCCAAGCAGGGCAAGGCTGTCGGGCGGCCGTTCGGCAGCGTGCTGCAGATGTCGCCGTGGGAGCACATCCTGCTCAGCCCGACGTACCTCACCCGCGTCCCGCCCAAGTACGGCACGCCCATCGACACGCGCGTGACGATCGGCCCGCGCGCGAAGAAACCGCTGCAGATCGAGATCCCGGTCATGGTGACCGGCATGTCCTTCGGCGGCGCGTTGAGCGTGCGGGCGAAGGTCGCGCTGGCGCGGGCGGCGTCGCGCGCCGGGACGGCCACGAACACCGGAGAGGCCTTCCTGCCGGAGGAGCGTCAGGCGGCCGACAAGCTCATCGTCCAGTACATCCGCGGCACGTGGCCGACGAGCTCCCAATACCGTTGGGATGAGCTTGAGCAGGCGGACGCGATCGAGATCCAGGTCGGCCAGGGCGCCCAGGCCGGCGTGGCCCAGACCACCCCGGCGAAGAAGATCCACGAGAGGATGCGAGAGGTCTACGGGCTGGACCCCGGCAAGGACGCGCTGATCGAGTCCCAGCTGGAGGGCGTGCAGGGCGCCCAGGATCTCGAGCGGCTCGTCAAGAAGCTCAAGGAACGCTTCCCCGTGCCGATCGGCTACAAGTTCGGGGCCACGCAGTGGATGGAGCGGGAACTTGAGATCGCGATCCGCGCGGGGGTCGACTACGTCGTCGTCGACGGCGCCGAGGCGGGCACGCACGCGGCTCCGCCCACGCTTGCGGACGACACCGGGCTGCCGACGTTCCACGCGCTCGTCCGCACCGTCGACTACCTGGAGCGGCGCGGCGTCCGGGGCGACATTTCCGTCGTGGCCGCCGGCGGGCTGCGCACGCCGGGCGAGTTCCTGAAAGCCATCGCGCTCGGCGCGGACGCGGTCTACATCGGCACCATCGCGGTGCTGGCGATGCTCGCCGACGAGATGGCCAAGACGGCCCCCGGCGAGCCGGCGACGCAGCTGGTCCTCCAGACCGGCTCGCAACGGCACGATTTCGATGTCGACCAGGCCGCGCAGAACCTCTACAACTTCTTCAAGGCGACGGAACAGGAGATGCGGCAGGGGATCGCCGCCGTCGGCAAGACGCGCGTCGCCGACCTCAAACGCGAGGATCTCGTCGCCCTGGACGATCGCATCGCCGAATTCGCCGGCATCCCGTCGGCATGGCGTCCCACCCCGCCGGTCCTCGGGCCCGGGGGAGAGCTCGTCCAAAAGTGGCTGGACGGGCGCGCCGCCTCCCGGGACGGTGCGCATGACGGCACCCTGCGCGGCGCCGCCGCGGCGGACCCGGCGCCACACGTGACCGCGGGCCGCGAGGCCTCCAGCCGCGACGGCGCGGCCGAGCCGGCGCTGACGCCGCGCTGAATCCGCTCCGCCTTGCCGGCGGATGCCGCTCCGCCCCGCCGGAGGTCGCCGCGACGAAGTCCCCTCGCGCTCCCTCGGATGCCCGAGGGGGCGCAAGGGGCCCGCTTCGTTCCGCCGTCCTGGATCACGGTCACGTTCCCGCTCACAGGTGCGCCAGCTCGGGCACCTCGTTCGCCTTGAGCAGCCCGCCGCGCGCCTTGGGGTACTCCGGCATCACTTCCGCCACCGGCACGTCCACGATGGTGGGCCGGCCCTCCTTGAAGGCGCTGCGGAAGCCCTGCGCGATGCGGTCGCGCAGCTCCGCCGGCCGGTTCACGCGGTAGCCGGCGCCGCCGCACGCCTCGGCGAACGCCGCGAAGTCGGGGCTGTGGCACGCCGCGCCGTGCGCGTCGAGCCCCATCCGCATCTGCGCGTGCTTCTCTTCCGCGTAGGAGCCGTTGCGGAAGACGAGGCAGAGGACCGGCAACTCGTGCTGCACGGAGGTGGTGAACTCCGCGAGGACCTCGCCGAGGCCGCCGTCGCCCGTGACGGCCACGACCTGCCGCTTGCGGTCCACGAGGCGCGCGGCGTAGGCCGCGGGCAGGGCGAAGCCCATGCTGCGCCAGTGGCCGGAGACGAGCGGCGTGACGCGGCGGGCCTTGAGCCCCGAGCTCACCCAGAACGTGTTGTCGCCGACGTCGAGGCACAGGATGGCGTCGTCTTCAAGGTGTTGTCCCAGCGCCTCCACGACCTCGCCGGGGTGCAGCGCCGCGGCGCCGTCGCCCGTTACGCGGCGCTCCAGCTCCGCGTGCCACTCCGCGCGCGCCTCCTGGATCTCCGCCCGCCACTGCGCGCGCTCGCCGCGCTCCACGCGCTGGGCCAAGGCCTCAAGGGTCGCGGCCGCGTCGCCGGCGAGCCCGATGTCCACGGGGAAGGTCATGCCGACGTGCTGCGGCGAGCGGTCGATCTGGATGTACGTCGCGTCCGGCGCGTAGGTCGGCTGCCACCAGGTGGTGCCGACGACGAGCACGACGTCCGCCTGCCCAAGGAGCCGCGCCGCCGCAGGCGTGCCGAACTCCCCGACGACGCCGGCGTTGAGCTCGTGATCCCACGGGATCATGCCCAGCGACGGGAGCGTGTGCGCGATGGCCGCGTCGAGCGTTTCCGCCAGCTTCAGGAGCGGCTCCACCGCCCGCGCGGCGCCGCGCCCGGCCAGGATGACGGGCCGGCGCGCCTGGCCCAGCCGCCGCGCCGCCTCGTCAACCGCCTCGGACGGCGCGGGTCCGGCCGGCGGCGCCGCGTACGGCGGACGCGGGTAGAGCACGGAGGCCACCTTTTGCTGCTGGATGTCCTTCGGCAGCCCGAGCCGCGCGACGTCGTGCTTGTCCGCCGCCGAGCGCAGCGCTTGGTACAGCACCTGGGGCGCCTGCTTCGCGTCCGAGAGCGTGTGGTTGTACGCACCGGCCGCTTCGTGGAACACGAGATCCTGGTCCATCACCTGCGGCCAGCGCGTGCCCAGCTTGGACGCGTCGTCCTGGCCGGTCAGCGCCAGCACCGGCGCCCGGTCGAAGTGGGCGTCGTAGACGCCGTTGAGGAGCTTGACGCAGCCCGGGCCGCCGTCGGCCAGGCACACGCCGACCTGGCCCGTCAGCTTCGCGTAGGCCGACGCCATGAACCCCGCCGCGTCCTCCTGCCGCACGCCGACGTAGCGAACCTTGTCCTGCTTGCCCAGCGCCGCCACGAGCGGGCCGATCGAGTCGCCGACGACGCCGAAGACGAACGGCACGTCCCATTTCGCGAGCTGCCGGACGACATGTTCCGCGACCGTCGGTTCCATACGTCCACCGCCTCCTGGTGAGGGATCGCACTGCAGGGGGTAGTATTTGCCGGAATCGCGAAGCGGAGACGGGTGAGGCGGCGTTGACGGAATCGCCTGCGTGGCAGAAGATTCGAGTATCGAAAGATCGGCCGTTCCCGATCCCCGAACCCGATCGAGGCGACCATCAGGCGAAGGGGCGTCGACCTTGGCTCAGAACGTCCAGACGACGAATCAGATCACGGGCGAGCGGCGCTGGTGGGCGCTGGCGGCCGTGATGATCTCCATGTTCTTCTCCTCGCTGAACCAGACGTCGGTGTCCACGGCGATGCCGACGATCATCAGCGACTTGAACGGCTTGCACCTGTACGCGTGGGTGTTCACGGCGTACATCCTCACCTCGTCCGTCACGGTGCCGCTCTACGGGCGGCTCTCCGACATGTACGGGCGCAAGCCGTTCTACGTCTTCGGCCTGCTCGTCTTCGTCGCCGGCTCAGCGCTCGCCGGGTACGCCCAATCGATCGGCATGCTGATCGCCGCCCGGGCCATCCAGGGCATCGGCGGCGGGGCGATGCTGAGCATGCCCCGCGCGACGATCGGCGACATCTTCACGCCGCGCGAGCGCGGCCGCTGGATGGGCCTGATCATGGGCATCTTCGGGCTGGCCAGTCTGGTCGGTCCGGCGTTGGGCGGCTGGATCACGGACCACCTCAGCTGGCACTGGGTGTTCTTCATCAACATGCCGGTGGCCGTCGCGGCGCTGGCGATGGTGCTCTATGCGCTGCCGACGGTGCGCACCGGCGTGCGGCACCGCGTCGACTGGACGGGCAGCGTCCTCCTGGCCGGAGGTCTGGTGCCGATGCTTCTCGGCTTCACATGGGGCGGCACGACGTATCCGTGGGGATCCTGGCAGGAGATCGCGCTCTTCGCGGGCGCGGCGGCGATCCTCGCGCTCTTCGTCTGGAACGAGCGGCGCGCGGAGGAGCCCGTCATCCAACTGGAGATCTTCGCGAACCCGACGTTCGCCGCGACGATCGTCATCAGCCTGCTCGTGATGATGGCGATGTTCTCCGCGAACATGTTCCTGCCGCTCTTCGTCCAGGGCGTGCTCGGCATCTCGGCACAGAACGCCGGCTTCATCCTCACGCCGATGATGCTGAGCTTCGTCGCGGCGAGCATCGTCGCCGGGCAGGTGATGACGCGGACCGGGCGCTACAAGGTGATGGCCCACATCGGCGGCGCGGTGCTCGTGGCGGGCGCGTTCCTGATGACGCGCCTGTCCGCCGGCTCCACGTGGGGTGAGGTCGTGCGGGACATGGTCCTGCTCGGCCTGGGCATCGGCACGCTGATGCCGATCATGGGCACGGTCATCCAGAACATCTTCCCCTACCGCATGCTCGGGCAGGTGAACGCGACCCAGCAGGCCGTCAACACGCTGGCCGGCGCCATCGCCGCGCCGGTCCTGGGCACGGTGATGGCCAACCGCTTCGCGGAACGGCTGCCCCGCCTTCTCCCCGACGCGCTGAAGCAGTGGATGGCGCGCGCGCCGGCCGACCAGCGCGCCGCCCTGGGCGATCCGCAGGGCCTCGTCACGGCGGAAGCGCAGGCCGCGCTGCACCAGAAGTTCGCCGCGCTCGGGCCGCAGGGGGAGACGCTTTACCGCGGGTTCATCGAGGCGGTGCGCCACGCGCTGGCGGCCGCGATGACGGAGCTGTACGTCGTCGCCCTCGTCGTCGCGGTCCTGGCCTTCTTCGCCACGTTCTTCCTTCGCGAGGTGCGGCTCAAGCACGAGGAGTTCTTCGCGGAGGGGCGCGCCGGCGGGGGTGTGCGCGCGGAGGCCGCGCGTGCGGAAGGCGCGCAGACCGTGTCCGCCGACTGACGCCGCGCGGACGCGCCCCGGCATGCCGCGCGGACGCGCCGCGGAATGCCGTGCTGAGGCGCCGCGGGACGACGCGAGGGCGACCCGGTGGGCGGAGGGCGCCCCTGGACTCGTATAATGCGGGAGTGGAAAGGGGACGAGCCGTTGAAGACGCGTGACGTCGCTCTGGTGGCTCTGTTCGCCGCGCTGACGGCCGTGGGGGCGTACCTTTCGGTGCCGAACCCGTTCGCCGCGGCCGTGCCGTTCACACTTCAGGTGTTTGCCATCTTCCTCGCCGGTTCGCTGTTGGGGGCGAGGCTCGGATTCTGGAGCCAGGTCGCGTACCTGGCCATGGGCGCGCTCGGCCTGCCGGTGTTCGCCGGAGGGGCGGGCGGTTTCGCGCACCTCGTGGGGCCGACGGGCGGCTACCTCCTGTCGTTCCCGCTGCTCGCGGGTGTCGTGGGGCTCCTGTCCCAGGGCGCCCGGGTCGGCTTCGGACGGCTGGTCGTCGCGGACCTGGCCGGGCTCGCCGTCAACTTCGGGCTCGGCGTGGCCGGTCTCGCGCTGTTCGGCCACATGGCGTGGGGGGCGGCGATCGGCGTCGCGGCCATGTACCTGCCGTACGATGCCTTCAAGGCGGTGCTGGCGGCGGCGATCGCCGTCGCGGTGCGGCGCGCGGTCAGCGTGCCGGCCGTGGAACTCTCGCGTTGACGCAGCCGGGGCGGGGGGGGGGGGCGCCCCCCCCCCCCCCCCCCCCCCCCCCCCCCCCGCCCCCCCCCCCCCCCCCCC
>JADGHN010000071.1 GCA_019683875.1 Clostridia bacterium | reverse complement strand
CCCCCGCCCCGCGGCCGCCCTCGCCGCCGCGGCGGTCGCGGCCGCCGCCCTCCGCACCGCTGCCTTCGCCCGCCCCTGCGGGCCGCGCCGCCCTCGCCGCCGCGGCGTCCGCCGGCAGGCGCGGATCCAGGCCGGTGGCGCGGAAGCCGGACGGGAGCGCGACCGTGGCCCCTTCGTCCGGTTCCTCGCCCTCCGTCCTGGACGGCAACGGCCGTCCCGCCAAGAACGCGTCCAGGTCGCGGCGGAACATCTCCGCCGACGCGTACCGCCGCACGGGCTCCTTCGCCGTCGCTCGCGACACGATGTGGAGCAGGTCCCCGGGCACGTCATCGCGGAAATCAGCGAGGCTCGGCGGTTCGGCCTGCAGGTGCTGCATCGCCACGGCCAGGGGCGAGTCGCCCTCGAACGGGGGCCGTCCCGCCAGCATCTCGTACAGGACGATGCCGGTGGCGTACACGTCGGAGCGCTCGTCGGCGGGCCGCCCCTTCGCCTGTTCCGGCGAGAGGTAGTGCGCCGTGCCCAGGATGCTGTCGGTGTGCACGAGGGTGGCGCCGCCCGCCGCCTGCGCGATGCCGAAGTCCGTCACCTTCACGCGGCCGTCCCGCGTGAGGATCACGTTCTGCGGCTTCACGTCGCGGTGGACGATGCCGGCGCGGTGCGCGTGCTCCAGCGCGATGAGGATGTGCTTCGCCACCTCGGCCGCGGCGTCCGGGGCGAACGGCCCCTCCTCCTGGATCCGCCGCTTGAGCGTCGACCCGTCGACATATTCCATGACGATGTAGTACACGTCGCCGTCCTGGCCGACGTCGAACACGCTGACGATGCGCGGGTCGGAGAGGCTCGCCGCCGCGCGCGCCTCCCGGCGGAAGCGGGCGACCAGTTCCTCGTCGGCCGCGAATTGGGGGCGCAGGACCTTGACGGCGACCGGCCGGTTGAGGAACGTGTCCAGCGCGCGGTAGACGATGGCCATGCCGCCGCCGCCCACGCGCTCCAGGATCTCGTACCTGCCGCCGAGGATCCGTCCGATCATCCGCCGACCCCCTCGCAACCTTCCACGCGCGCCAGCACGGCCGTGATGTTGTCGTAGCCGCCGCGCTCGTTGGCGAGCGCCACCAGCCGTTCGGCCAGGGCGCCGAAATCCGCCGGGCGCGCGTCGCGGACCATGCGCATGAGCTCGGCGCTGCTGACGAGGCTCGTGAGACCGTCGCTGGCGAGGACGAGCACGTCGCCCGCCCTCAAAGTCTCCCCCCGTACGTCGACCTCCAGCGGCAGCGGCGCCCCCAGCGCGCGCGTCAACAGGTTGCGCTGCGGATGCACCATGGCGCCGGTCTCGTCGAGCGTGCCGCTGCGGATGAGCTCGCCGACGATCGAGTGGTCCTCCGTCAGCTGAACGATCTCGCTGTCCCTGATCAGATAGGCGCGGCTGTCGCCGACATGGCCGATCCACGCCTCAAGCCCTTCGATCAGGGCGACGGTCAGCGTCGTGCCCATCCCGTACAGGTCGCCCCTCGCCCGGCCGAGGTCGAGGATGCGCTGGTTGGCGCGCTCGATGGCCTCCCGCAGCCCGCTGGCGGGCGTCTCCGCCGCGGCCAGGACCTCCGGCAACGAGTCGCGCAGCGTCTCGATGGCGACCCGGCTGGCGACGTCCCCAGCCTGGTGGCCGCCCATGCCGTCCGCCACGGCGAGCACCCACGCCCGGTCCGACAACGGGCCGGCCCAGTACGCGTCCTCGTTGCGTTGACGCCAGCGACCGACATCGGAGGCCGCGCTCAGGCGCATGGCTCAGGTCCTTTCCGGCAGGATCGGCAGTGGGCCGCGAAGGCGGCGAGCCTTCGCCTCGCCGCTCAGCTCGCGGCGACGCAGCTGGCCGCAGGCCGCCTCGATCGCCAGTCCAAGCTGGCGGCGGATCGTCGTCGGAATTCCCCTCGACTGAAGAATATCGCGGAACTCGAGAATGCGCTGCCGCGGGGTGGCGCCCAGGGGGCTGCCCTGAATGGGATTGAGCGGGATCAGGTTCACGTGGCAGAGCACGCCGCGCAGGAGGGCGGCGAGCTCCTCTGCAAGCTCCGGGGAATCGTTCGTGTCGAGGATCATGGCGTACTCGAACGTGACGCGCCGCCCGGTGCGGGCGATGTAGCCCCGCACGGCCTGCATCAGCTCGGCGATGGGCCAGCGGCGGTTGACGGGCAGCAGGCGGTTGCGGAGCTCGTCGTTGGGGGCGTGCAGCGACACCGCGAGGGTGATCGGCAGACCCTCCTCCGCCAGGCGGTAGATCCCCGGCACGATGCCGCACGTGGAGACGGTGAGATGGCGATAGCTCAGGTTGAGCCCGTCCGGCTCGTGGGCGAGGCGCAGGAAGCGCATGACCTCATCGTAGTTTTCCAGCGGCTCCCCCATGCCCATGACGACGACGCGGGCGACGCGGCGACCTTCGGGGAGGTCGCGCTGCACGGCGAGAATCTCCTCGATCATCTCGCCCGCCGTCAGGTCGCGCTCCTTGCCGCCGATGGTCGACGCGCAGAAGATGCAGCCCTGCCGGCAGCCGACCTGGCTGGAGACGCACACGCTGACGCCGTAGCGGTACTCCATGCGCACCGTTTCCACCACGGCGCCGTCTTCCATGCGCAGGAGGTACTTGGCGGTGCGGTCGAACGGGTCCTCCTGGCGCAGGATCACGGGCGCGTAACCCACGCTGTACCGTGCCGCGAGAAGCTCCCGCAGGCTGGCGGGGAGGTCCGTCATCTCGGCGAAGCTCGTCGCCGCGCGCGCGTGCAGCCACCGGAAGAGCTGGCGCCCGCGGTACGCGGGGGCGCCGAGTTCCCGCATGACGGCGGACAGCTCGTCCGGAAAGAGGTCCTTCAAACTGCGCATGCCGACGCCTCCCGGGCCATGAGTGTCATCGTTTCGCCGCATTCCCGCCGTGCCCTGCCCGCTACGCCCGCCGGACGAGCCGCGCGATAAAAAAACCGTCCACGCCGTGCCGGTGCGGCCACAGCTGCAGCCACCCCCGCGCCGCCGAAGGCTCCCCGCGCAGCGACGGCGGCAGGTGGGGGCGAAGGTCGTCGAGGGCGAGGTCATCCCGCTCCGCGAGCAGGCGCGCCACGACCTGCTCGTTTTCCTCGGGTTCCGTGGTGCACGTGCTGTACACCATCACGCCGCCGGGGCGCAGGCAGGCCGCGCCGGCGGCCGCCAGCTCGTACTGGAGGCCGGAAAGCGCGCGCGGATCGTCCGGCCGCTTGCGCCATCGCGCCTCCGGACGCCGGTGCAGCACGCCCAGGCCCGTGCAGGGCACGTCCGCGAGCACGCGGTCCGCCGCGCCGGCGAAGCGCTCGGGAAGACGGCGGGCGTCGACCGTCGTCACCTCGATGGACGCCAGACCCAGGCGGCGCGCGTTCTCCCGGATATGCTCGGCGCGCGACGGGTCGCTGTCGTTCGCAATGACGCGGCCCCGGTCGTCCATCCGCTCCGCGATGTGGCAGGCCTTGCCGCCCGGGGCGGCCGCGATGTCGAGCACCAACTGCCCGGGCCGCGGGTCGAGGGCGGCCACCGCGACCATCGAACTCTCGTCCTGGGCCTGGATCCAGCCGCGGCGGAACGCCTCCAGGCGCGCCAGGCCCCGCGTGCGGCGGGCGCGGAGCGCGTCGTCCGGAAACAGCCGCGCCGGCTCGACCTCCACGCCTTCGCGCTCCAGGCTCTCCCGCACCTGCGCGACGGTCGCCCGCCGCCGGTTCACGCGCAGCGTGACGACCGGAGCCTCGTTCGCGGCGCGCAGCATCGCCTCGGTTTCCGTGGTCCCGTAGCGTGACAACCACCGCTCCACGATCCACAGCGGGAACGAGTGCGTCGCCGCCAGCCGCCGCGCCGCGTCGACCTCGCGCGACGGCCGCGTCGCGCCCGCGCCCGCCGGCGCCGCGCCCGCGTCCACCGCCTCGCCAGGACTGCCCGCTGCGCGCAGCACGCTGCGCAGCACGGCGTTGACGTATCCCTCCGACCCGCGCGGCGCGTGGCGCTTCGCCTGCTCGACGGCCTCGTGGACGGCGGCGTGCGGAGGGACGCGGTCGAGGGAGCGCAGCTGGTACACGGCGAGCCGCAGGATCGCGCGGACGACCGGGTCGAGCCGGCCGAGCGGCCGCCGGCTGAACGGCTTCAGCGCCTCGTCCAGCGCGCGCCGCTCGCGGGCCACCCCGTAGGTCAGCGCGGTCGCCAGCGCCCGATCGGCGTCCCCCATCGCCTGGCGGCGGAACTGCGCCTCCAGCGCTTCTTTCGCGGACAGGCCGGACCGCTCGACCTCAAGCAGCGCGGCGAGCGCCGCGTCGCGCGGGCCGCAAAGCTCGGCGTTTCGCACGGGCGCACCCCCGAGCAGATGATGCCCACAAACGCGCGGAGACCGGCGGCCCGGCCTCCGCGCAAGCAAGTCGAACCCGGCGCGTCAGTCGTTGCGCCGCGCCAGTCCGAGGAGGTACACGAACTGCATGATCGCCATGAGCGCCGCGGCCACGTAGGTCAGCGCCGCGGCCGACAGCACCCTGCGCGCGCCGCCCAGCTCCTGCGCGGACAGGTAGCCTCCGCTGCCGAGGACGCGCAGCGCGCGCGCGGACGCGTCGAACTCGACGGGCAGGGTGATCAGCTGGAAGAGGACCGCCGCCAGGAAGAGGTACACGCCGATCCAGAGGATCGGCGCCCACTGGAACGCAATTCCGAGGAAGAAGAGCGGGAACGCCGCCTGCGATGCGATCTGCGTCACGGGGATGATCGCGTTCCGCAGGTGCAGCGGCGCGTACCCGTGCGCGTGCTGCAGCGCGTGGCCGCACTCATGCGCGGCGATGCCCACCGCCGCAATGGAAGGGCTGTCGTACACGCCCGCCGAAAGCCGGACGGTGCGCGTGCGCGGGTCGTAGTGGTCCGTCAGCTCGCCGCCGATCCGCTCCACCTCGACGTTGTGCAGTCCCGCGCGGCGCAGCAGGTCCCGCGCGACGTCCGCGCCCGTCCAGCCGGACATCGTGCGCACTCGGGCATACGTCTGGTAGGCGCTCCGCACCTGCGACTGCGCCCAGAGCGCGAAGAGCAGGGCGGGGCCGACCAGGATCCAGTAGTTGAAGTCGAACGTCGGCACGAACATCCCTTGACCCGACCTCCATTCTCCAGCGAGGCCATGTACGCCCAAGACGCCGACATTATCGTACCACGCGCACCCTGCGGCGGGCAGACCGCTCCGCCCAGGCGGCAACACCGGCGATCCTGACTATCAACACTTTTGACTTTGATATTGACATCGTTCACATGGTGACTTACCTTCGTCGTCAGATGGGAGCCGTCACCAGGCTGCTCTAGAAAGAATCCCCGTGCGGAGGGGCGTGACCGATGCACGCGATCGTGGCTGAACATCTCAGGAAGGAATACCCGAAGCGCAGCACCGAGCCGTTCTGGAAGCGGCGCGGCCCCGCGGAGCGGTTCGTGGCGGTCGAGGACGTCTCGTTCGAAGTCCGCACGGGCGAAGTGTTCGGGCTCCTCGGCCCGAACGGCGCCGGCAAGACGACGACGATCCGCATGATCGCCACCCTGCTCGAACCGACCTCCGGCCGCGCGCTCGTCGCCGGCTTCGACACCGTGCGCGAGGCCACTGAAGTCCGCCGCCGCCTGGGCGCCGTGCTGGCCGGCGAGCGCAGCCTGTACTGGAAGCTGACGGGGCGCGAAAATCTGCATTACTTCGCCGCGCTGTACGACGTGCCGGCCAGGGAGGTTCATCGCCGCGTCCAGGAGCTCCTTGAGCGGTTCGACCTCGCCTCGCGCGCGGACGAGCTGGTCGAGCGGTACTCCACCGGCATGAAGCAGCGTCTCTCCATCGCCCGCGCGCTGCTCGCCAACCCGCCCGTGCTGCTTCTCGACGAGCCGACGCTCGGCCTGGACCCGCAGTCGGCGAACAACCTGCGCCAGGTGATCCGGGAGATCGCGGCCGAGGGCCGCACGGTCCTCCTCACGACGCACTACATGGAGGAGGCCGACGAGCTCTCGGACCGCATCGCGATCATGGACCGGGGGCGCATCGTCGCGTTGGACTCGCCGGAGCGGTTGAAGGCCACGCTGGACCGGGGCGCCGTGGTCCGCTTGTGGCTCACGGGCGGCGACGGCCGCCTGCGCGAGGCGTTGCTCGCCGTCCCGGGCGTGGCCGCCGTGCAGGTCGACGAACCCGAGGCGCCGGACGACCCGCGCCGCGTCACCGTGCAGGGCGACGACCTTCGGACCGCGCTGCCGTCGCTGGTCGCCGCCGCCGCCGCGGCGGGCGCGCGCACCGACCGGGTGGAGATCGACGAGCCCACGCTCGAGGACGTCTTCCTCCACCTCACGGGCCGGGCGCTCAGGGATTAGGGAGGTTCGACATGCTGCGCGCGATCGCCGCGGTCGCAAAGCGAGAGCTCATCATCTTCCGCCGGTACCCGAGCTGGCTGATCGGGGCCGTCATGTGGCCCGTGCTCTTCCCGGCGGCGTACATCTTCAGCGTCCGTGCGCTGGCCGGGCCGGACGCCACGCCGCAGACGTACGTTCAGGCGCTCGGCGTCGGCGACTACGAAGGCTTTCTCATCGTGGGGACGACGCTCTGGATGTGGGTGAACATGACGCTCTGGAGCATGGGCAGCGCGTTGCGGCAGGAACAACTGGGGGGCACGCTGGAGGCGAACTGGCTCACGCCGGCGCCGCGCTTCGCCATCCTCGCGGGCGACGGCGTGGCGAACGGGGCGATCGCGCTCCTGCAGATGGTGGTCTCGTCCGTCCTGTTCATGGTCGTCTACGGTTTCCACATCCGCTCCCCCCTGGCCAGCCTTGCCGCTTTTCTTGCGAACTTCCCCTGGGTGTATGGCCTGGGATTGCTCTTCGCGAGCCTCGTCGTGTGGGTCAAGGAAGTCAACGGCATGGTGCAGGTCGTCCGCGGGATCTTCCTCATCCTCTGCGGCATGACGTATCCGATCGCGGTGCTGCCCGTCTGGCTCCAGGGCGTGTCGTGGGCGCTGCCGCTGACACACGGGATCGCGGCCCTGCGCCAGACGGCCGTGGCCGGCGCGTCGTGGAGCTCCATCAGCGGCGACCTCGTCTGGCTCCTGGGCTGGGGCGCGGCGCTGCTGGCCGCAGGGCGCGCGGCCTTCCAGTGGACGGACCGGCGCATGCGCCGGCTCGGCTCCGTGTCGACGTACTAGGGCGGGGAGGATGACGGCATGATGGCGTCGCTGCGTCATTCGGCACGGGTCGCGTGGGCGGTCGCCGGGCAACGGTGGCGGCAGAGCCTGCGATACCCGATGAACTTCGTCACGAACAGCGTGTTCCAGCCCCTCAGCTGGCTGGCGCCCGTGTACTTCCTCGGCCGGGCCTTTGCGAACGGTAGCCACGTCCCCGGACTGGCGGCGTACTCGGGCTCGGGGGATTTCACCACGTTCTTCCTCGTGGGTGCGATCGTCGGCGGGCTGATGAGCAGCGTGATGTGGGGTATGGGGTTCGCCTTGAAGCAGCAGATGGACCAGGGCGTGCTCGAGGCGAACTGGCTGACGCCGTCGTCCCGCTTCGCGCAGCTCGTGGGCATCAGCCTGTTCGACTTCACGTACACGATCGCCCAGTTCATCGTCACGCTGGGTCTGGCCGCGTGGCTGTTCGGCTTCCACCCCACGGGCTCGTTCTGGCTCGGCCTGGGGTTCCTGGTTCCCGTGGCGCTGGGACTCTACGGGTTCGGGTTCGGCCTGGCGGGCGTCGTGCTCCTCATGCGCGAGGCGAACATGGTCATCGACACGTCGAGCTTCCTCCTCGGCGTGCTGTCCGGGGAGAACTTTCCGGTCGTCGTGCTGCCCCCGGCGCTGCTCGCCGTCTCGCTCGCGCTGCCGACCACTTACGCCATCGACGGGCTGCGCGGCATCCTGATGGGCACGCGCACGCTCATGCCGATCTCCTGGGAGTTCGGCGCCCTGTGCGTGCTGGCCGTGGTGCTCCTCTTCGTGGGCCGCTGGATGTTCCTCTTCATGGAGCGCTTCTGCCGCCAGCGCGGCACGCTGGCCCTGCGCTGACCGTAGCCTCCCGGCCGGTCCTTCGGCCGGGGCGGTCTAGGCCGGACCGGAGGACAGGCGCTCGCCCGTCGCCAGCCGGTGGCCGTTGAGGAAGTCGGCCGCGCGCATCCGCCGCCGGCCGGCCGGCTGCAGCTCCGTCACCCAGAGCGCGCCTTCCCCGCACGCCACGGCGAACCCGCGGTCCGGCCGGACGGCCACGATCTCGCCCGGCTGTCCCGGCCCGGTCTCTCCGGCTGCGGCCAGCTCCGTGCGCGCGATCTTCCACGTCGCCTCGCCGTAGCGACAGCGGGCCCCGGGCCAGGGAGTGAGCGCGCGGATGTGGTTGCGCACCTCGACGGCCGGACGCGACCAGTCGATCCACTCTTCCTCCGGGCGGATCGGCGGAGCCCACGTGACGCGCTCGGGGTCCTGCGGCGCGCGCGGCGCCTCGCCCTTCGCGAGCAGCCGCAACGCCTCCAGGAGCGCCTCGGCGCCGAGCCGCGCCAGCTTGTCGTGCAGGGAGCCGAAGTCGTCGCCGGCCTCGATCGGGAGCTCCTTCTGCAGGATCACGTCGCCGGCGTCCAGCTCCGGCGCCATGTGCATGATCGACACGCCGGTGATGTCGTCCCCCGCCATGAGCGCCCGCTGGATGGGCGCGGCGCCCCGCCAGCGCGGCAGGAGCGAGGCGTGCACGTTCACGGCCGCCAGCTTGGGGACGGCGAGCACCGGCTCCGGGATGATGCGCCCGTACGCAGCCGTGACGATCACGTCCGGCTCCAGCGCCTTGAGGCGCCCGGCGAACGCCTCGTCCCGCAGCCGGGTGGGCGTGGCCACGTCCAGATCATGCTCCAGCGCGAGGCGCTTGACGGGCGACGGCGAGACCGCCTGCCCGCGGCCGCGGGGCCGGTCCGGCTGGCTCACGACGAGCCTTGGCACGACGTCGTGGTCGATCAGGTGCTCGAGGACGGTCTCGGCGAACGCGGACGTGCCGAAGAACACGACCTTGAGCCGCGTCTCCGGCGGCAGCTCCACGACACGGCTGGCGCGGTCCACGAAAAGGACGCCCTCCAGGTGGTCGTACTCGTGCTGGATCACGCGGGCGAGCCATTCGTCCGCGTCCACCCAGAAGCGCCGTCCGTGGCGGTCTAGCGCCGTGACCCGCACCCTGGCCGGGCGCGACACGAGCCCGCGCAGGCCGGGAATGGAGAGACACCCTTCCCACAGCTCGACCTGTTCCTCGCTCGCCTCAAGGATCTCGGGGTTGATGAACTCCTTCAGCCCGTCGCCGATGTCGACGACGAAGATCCGTTCCATGACGCCGACCTGCGGGCCCGCGAGGCCGATGCCGTTGGCCTTGTACATCGTCGCGGCCATGCGGTCGATGAGGTCTCTGAGGCTGCGGTTGATCCGCTTGACCGGCCTCGCGCGCTGCCGCAGGCGGGGATCCGGATGCATGACGATGTCCATCGGCTCCGGGCC
>JADGHN010000070.1 GCA_019683875.1 Clostridia bacterium | reverse complement strand
CCGCTGGCCCGCTGCGAGCGGTCCGGGGCGCTGCACGGCCTCCTGCGCGTGCGCGGCTTCCACCAGGACGACGCGCACCTTTTCGTGCGAGAGGACCAGATCGCCGACGAGATCCGGGACGTCATCGAGATCGTCGACGAGATCTACGGCACCTTCGGGATGCGGTACCGGATCGTGCTCTCCACGCGGCCGGAGGACTACATGGGCGAGCTGTCGCTCTGGGAGAAGGCGGAGGCGCAGCTGGCGGACGCGCTGCGGAGCCTGGGCCGCGACTTCCGCCTGAACCCGGGCGACGGCGCCTTCTACGGCCCGAAGCTGGACTTCTACGTGACCGACGCGCTCGGCCGCGAGTGGCAGACCGCCACCGTCCAGCTCGACTTCCAGCTGCCGATCAAGTTCGACCTGCACTACGTCGACCGCGACGGCCAGGAGCGGCGGCCGGTGATGATCCACCGCGCCGTGCTGGGTTCCCTCGAGCGCTTCACCGGGATTCTCGTCGAGCACTTCGCCGGCGACTTCCCGCTGTGGCTGGCGCCGGTCCAGGCGAGGGTGCTGACCATCACCGACGAGGTCGCCGCCTATGGCGCCGAGGTGCAGGCGCGGTTGAAGGCGGCCGGCCTGCGCGTGGAGCTGGACGACCGCAGCGAGAAGATCGGCTACAAGGTCCGACAGGCGGAGGTCGAGAAGGTGCCGTACATGCTCGTCGTCGGCAAGCGGGAGGCGGAGCGCGGCGAGGTGGCCGTCCGCTCGCGGCGCGGCGGCGAGGAGGGCGCCATGCCCGTCGAGGCGCTCGCCGAGGTCCTGCTGGAACGCGTGCGCAGCCGCACGTTGTGATTCAATCGCGCCTCGACGCGAACTCCACCGGCGGCACGGCGCCCGGCGGAACGTCCTTCAGCCGGGCGCCGCGCATTTTCGCGGCCAGGAGAAGGATCAGCGGCTTGCCGATCAGCATGAAGAGCGTCAACGGCGAGATGATGGCGTTGGAGATGTACTCGGTCGTGTTCTGGTTGGGAATGAGGAGACTCAACACGTACGGGCCGACGGCCAGCGCGGGGACGAAGCGGCGGAAGTCTTCGGCCTTCCTCCCGAAGAGCTGCGCCGTGGCCATGGCGGTCGTCAGCGTGGTGTTCATCAGGAAGAGGGCGACCCAGCCGACCCACGCGAGGATGACGAGGAAACCGACGCGCTCGACGTAAAATCCCCGCAGTTCGATCGACTTGGCCAGGAACGTCCCGGGCCAGGTGATCCACTGGAGCGCGTCGACGCCGAAGTTCCCGATCGTGGTGATGAGCACGACGACCAGCACGGCCATGTTCAGCGACAGGCCGCGGAACACGTAACGGTCGACCGGCCAGTCCTGGGAATACGCGGCGTACACGAAGAGGTTCTGCAGGCCGGCGAGGATGAACATGCCCCGATACGCCCCGGAGAGGACGGGGCCGATGCCCGTCCAATGGGGGATCAGAAACGTCGGTTTCACGCCCCAGATCGCGAAGGAGAAAATCGCCGCGCCCAGCACGACCATCAAGGGCGTCATGAGCTGCAGCATGCGCGACACGGCGCGAATCCCGGTGCTGGCCGCGTACCACACGAACAGGGCCATGGCGCCGGTGATGGCCCACTGCGGCGTGAGCTGGAGCGTCGTCTCATGGAACAGGCTGCCGAAGCTGGCGTACGCGTAGGTCAGGATGAGCAGCATGATGAGGCCCATGAGCATCTCCATCGCCTGGCCGGCGCGCCCCATCGTGCGCATGGCCGCCTCCACCGGCGTGAGCCCGCGGAACCGTTCCTGCTGCCGCAGGATGAGCCACGAGGACAGTGCGGCGACGGCCACCTCCGCGGCCAACGCGTAGGGCCACCCGAATCCGGCGGCGGACACCATGTCCCTCGGGAACGTGAACAGGCCGAGGGCCGTGAAACTCGTCGACGTCCACCAGACGATGTCCCGCCCGGCGATCGGCGTGCGCGCCTCCGGCCGCGTCACGTGCGCCACCCCCGGTACCGGAGGTTCGTGTGCACGCGGATCTCGAAGCGCAGGTCGCGGAACGTCGCGTCCCACGGGGACAGCCTTCGGAAGGCCGCCGGGTCATGGTAGTACAGCCACGCTCCGAACCCGACGGCGTCGACTCCCGCACGTTGCAGCGTTTCGAGGCTCGACGCCATGTAGCCCCTCACGGTTTCGGACGTGAGGTCGGCCAGGCGGCGCACGTCCCCGACGGTCAAACGCGCCTTGCCGCCCGGCGCGCTCTGGATCTCGCCCTCGACGATCACGTTCACGGCGAAGACGGGAAGACCGTTCTCCCAGCGGGAAACCCGAAAGGCCGTCTTCACCGACACGTTGCCGAGCCCCGCCGTGCCTTCGGGGGTGGGGATGCCCAGCGCCGTCTGTCGGAGTTCGTTCTTCAAGGCGAGATAGCCGACCGCTTCCGTCCCGAGGAGCTTCGTCGCCAGGCGGTTCCGCCGGAAGACGGCGAGGCCGACGGGCCTCAGGACGGAGCCGCCCGGTTGCTTCTCAAGCCGGAATACGGGCATCACGGGCGCCCACCCCGGCGTGTGCTCCGCCACGAAGAACGACCAGGTCGCGACGGGAAACACCGTGTTGCGGCCGATCGATTGCAGCTGGTTCAGCACGAAGATCGAGCTGATGTTGCTGTCGATGGGCGGCGCCTGCAGCGCGGGCTGGAGAGGCCCGTCGATCATCACGATGTCGACGCTGCTGAGCAGAAACGGATGGCGGACGAGCTGGTCGACGATCGACCCCACGCCCTGTCTCGCAAGGGCGCTGCCGATGAAGAAGATTCTCACCTGTCCCCAGAACAGGTTCTTGCCGACGGCCAGGTCCATGTCCTGAAGCGCCAGGGGAAGGTTCGTCCCCCGTCCCTGGGCCAGCACGAATTGGGCCCCGCCTGACGATCCTCCCTGGCCGCCGGGACCCGTCGACGTCTGGGCCAGGAAGGAGGCGGTGGCGATCTGCGCCAGCGCCACGAGGGTCTTGCCGTCCGGCGCGACGTCGAAGCCGAGGCCGATCGCGATGTCCTGCGACTTGGGGTCCCGCGAGTCCCAGCACCCCGTGAGAAGACACGCGACCAGCGCGAGGGCGACGGCGGCGCGTGCGGTGCGGACCGGCATCAGCGCGCCTCCTCCAGGTCGGGGTACTGCACAGGCTGCCGGTATGGACGGCGCTTGCGCACGTCCATCGGCTGGTAGTGGTACGGCCGGCGCCTCAGGGCGGCGGATGGCGCCCGGACCAGCGTGTCGAGCAGCAGCCCGCGCGAGAGGGGCGCCGCGGGCGCGAGGTACGGCACGTCGAAGGACGTCAGTGACGCGAGGTGAATGATCACCGTCATCGCGGCGAGGAGCGTGCCGTACACCCCCAGCACCGTGCCGACGGCGAGGCTGATGATCGCGAGGATGCGCGCCGCCACCGTCATCTGGTAGTGCGGCGTGGTGAACAGCGACAGCGCCACGAGCGCGACGACCACGATCAGCGGCGAGCTCACCACCCCTGCCTGGACGACCGCCTGTCCGAGCACGATACCGCCGACGACGCCGATCGTCGGACCCATCGTCTTGGGGATGCGGATCGAGACTTCCCGCATGATCTCGAACATCAGGATCAGGAAGAAGTATTCCAAGGGGGCGGGGAAGGGCACGCCCTGCCGGCTGCCCGCCACCGAGAGCGCAAGGTCGAACGGGACGAGGTCGAGGTGGATCATGACGAAGGCGGTGTACAGGCCGGGCAGGAGCGCGCTCAAGAAGAACGCCACGAAGCGGACGAGGCGTCCCAGCGTGGCGCCCCACGCGTTCTGGTTGTAGTCGTCGGCGGCGTGGAAGAAGTCCCAGAAGGTCGCCGGCACCAGCAGGGCGAACGGGTCGTTCTCCACGAGGAGCGCGACGCGTCCGTCCATCACTTCCATGGCCACCATGTCCGGCCGTTCCGTCAGCTCCGCGAGCGGGAACGGGGTCCAGCGGGCATCCTTGACGTACATGGCCAGCGCGTTCGCCGAGCTGATCGTGGCGGCGTCGATGGCGTGCAAGCGGGAGAGCACGGCGGCCACCAGCGCCGGGTTGGCGACGTCCGCCAGGTACACCACGGTGACCCGGGTGCGGCTCTTCCGCCCGATCGTCATCTCGACGAGCTGCAGGTTCCGGCTCTTGATGCGCCGCCGGATCATGCTCGTGTTGGCGCGAAGGTCCTCGATGAACCCTTCCTTCGAGCCGAGGATGTCCTGCTCCGTCGTCGGCGCCTCGGGACTGCGCGTCTTGAACCCCTTGGCATCGATCAGCCAGGCGCGCGCGTGGCCATCCAGCAGCAGCACGACCTTGCCGCCGAGGACCGCGTCGACGGCCTTCGACAGCTTCGACGTCGACGCGACCTGCCCGGCGGCCAGCGGCGCCGGGATGGTGTGGGGACCGCTCCGCGACCGGCGGCGGCTCGGCTCCTCGACCCCCGCCTGCACGAAGCCCCCCTCCACGCCGGTCTTCTGCAGGCTGTCGAGAATGTCTTCATGCACGACCCGCGCGTCGACCATCCCGTCGAGGTAGATGACGGCGGCCCTCCGGTTGCCGGGCCCGCCCAGCCGGAACGGGCGTACGACGAGGTCTCCGGCCACGCCGAAGGCGGCTTTCATTCGCTTCAACGAGCGGCCGAGGCGGGGATCGAGCCGGTCGGTCGCCGGTTGTGCGACTTCCGCCAGCAGGGTGCCCACGAGTTTGGTCGTGAAGGCAGCGTCTTTCCGTAGCCGGCGCCATTGCTGACCGGATGGCCGCATGATGCAGGATCCGTCCCCCGCTAACGATTCCCCGGGCCGGGAACGGATATGAACCGAGCGGGCGTTCAGGTGGAAGGTCGGAGCGCGCCGACGAGATACAGCGATCCCGCCACGAGCACGAGGTCGGGCGGTTCAAGCCCCTCCATCGCGGCCGCGAGCGCCGCCCGGGGATCGTCGAACGTCGTGAACGGCGGGTGCGCGACCGCCCGCAACGCGGCCGCGAGCCGTTCGACGGCCGGCGCGCGCGGGCCCGGCGGCGGCACGAGGAAGGCGCGATCGGCGTGGCGCACCAGCAG
Source organism: Clostridia bacterium (assembly GCA_019683875.1). NCBI lineage: Bacteria > Bacillati > Bacillota > Clostridia > Clostridia bacterium. The sequence goes on along the minus strand of JADGHN010000070.1, from coordinate 4,480 downwards.
GGGGAGCGCCGCGTCGATGTCCTTGTCGGCGAGCATGCCCACCACCGCGTGCAGGCGGCGCCAGCGGAAGGTCTCCGGCAGGGTGGCCGCGAGCGCCGCCGCCGCGTGCGCGTTGTGGGCGCCGTCGAACGCGATGCGCGGACCGCCGGGCAGCGCGAAGAGCTCAAGGCGGCCGGGCCAGCGCACCTCGCGCAGGGCTTGACGCGCGGCGGCCTCCGAAACCTTGAGCTCGGCCTCCCTGGCGGCGACCTCCAGCGCGAGCAGCGCGAGGGCCGCATTGACGGCCTGGTGGCGGCCCGGGAGCGCCAGCGGCGCATCGCGCAGCGACCAGGACACGCCGCGGTAATCCAGGCGCCAGCGCGCCACGCCATCCGCACCCCAGGCAGCGCGTGCCGAATAGGTGGCGCACTCTTGGAGGAGGTACAGCGGCGACGCGCACTCCGCGCACCGCGCCCGGAGCACTTGGAGCGCGGCGCCGTCGAACGCGGAGACGACCGGGCGGCCCGGTTTCACGATCCCCGACTTTTCCCGGGCGATCGCCTCGACGGTGGAGCCAAGGCGGTCCGTGTGGTCGAGGCCCACGTTGGTGAGCACGGAGACGGCGGGTTCCTCGACGAGGTTCGTCGAGTCGAGCCGGCCGCCCAGCCCGACCTCCTGGACGAGCACGTCCGCCCGGGCTTCCTTCGCCCAGAGGTAGGCGATCGCCGTGAGCATCTCGAATTCCGTGGGGGGGTCCAACCCCGCGGACTGCGCCTGCTCGACCAGCGGCCAGCATTCGTCCAGCAGGGCCGCGAACTCGCGGGGGTCGAGCTCGCGGCCGTCGAGGCGGAACCGCTCCGTGACGCGGTGGAGATGCGGCGAGGTGTAGAGCGCGGTGCGGTACCCGGCGGCCGTCAGCGCCGCCGCGATCGCCGCGGAGACCGAACCCTTGCCGTTCGTCCCGCCGACGTGGATCACCCGGTACGCTCGCTCCGGGTGGCCGAGCGCGTCCAGCAGGAACGCCATCCGCTCAAGGCCCAGGCGAATCCCGAACCGGGACAGCCGGCCAAGCCTGGCGGACGCCTCCGCAAGGGCTTCGTCCAACGGCGACGCGGACGCCTCGGTCACGGACCCCGGCACCCTCTCCGGTCCTGCATGAAACCAACGTAAAATCATACCTCAGTGGCGAGGGGGAGTTCGTTGTGCATCCGCGTGTCGCCGCCGCCCTGCGCTGGCCGGTGATCGCCGCGTTGCGCGAGGACCGCGACCTGCGCGAGCTGGAGCGCCATCCGTCCATCGCGACGGCCTTCGTCCTGTGGGGCGACGTGCTCCGGCTGCCGCGCATCGTGGGCCAGTGCAAGGCGCTCGGCAAGCAGGTGTTTCTTCACCTCGACCTGGCGAAGGGGCTCGCCGCGGAAGCGGAAGCCGTCGAGTACCTGGCGCGCGCCGTCCGTCCCGACGGGATCATCACGACGAAGGCCCGCCTCGTGCCCGTCGTCCGCGACTTCGGCCTTCTGGCCATCCAGCGCGTCTTCGCGCTGGACTCGAAGGGGCTCCTCACCGCGGTGCAGATGGCGCAAACGGTCCAGCCGGACGCCGTCGAGGTCCTGCCCGGCGTGGTGCCCCGCGTGATCGAGCGGCTGCGCGACACGCTCGCCTGCCCGATCGTGGCCGGCGGGCTCATCGAGACGTTCGCGGACGTCGACGCGGCGCTGTCGGCCGGCGCCCTGGCGGTGTCGGTGAGCCGGCACGACGTGTGGCGCTACCGCCCCGCCGGCGGGGAGGCCGGGGCCGCCGGCCTGGCGGCAGGAGTCGCGCGCCCGTCGGCGAATTGAGACTCCGACAAAGGAATCGCTCGCTCGGGCTGAGACGTGGAGAGCCCGGAACGAGGGGGAGACCGCTCCCCTTGTTCCGGGCTTTTCACTGTGGGAGGGGGTGAGGGCGACCGCGACTCGGCATGCAGACACCGCGTCGATCGAAGACCATCGGGTGAAGGGGAGGGGTTGACGTGTCAGCTTACGTGGCCGAACTCATCGGCACGATGTTGCTGATCATCCTCGGCGACGGCGTCGTCGCGAACGTTCTCTTGAACAAGTCGAAGGGTCAGAATTCCGGCTGGATCGTCATCACCACCGGGTGGGGCCTCGCCGTGGCGGTGGCCGTGTACGCCGTCGGCTGGATCAGCGGCGCGCACCTGAACCCGGCGGTGACGGTCGGCTTGGCGGCCATCGGGAAGTTCCCGTGGAGCCAGGTGCCGGGCTATATCCTCGCGCAGCTGGTGGGCGCCTTCCTGGGCGCGGTCGTCGTCTGGCTCGCCTACCTGCCCCACTGGGAGGCCACGGAGGACAAGGGCGCCAAGCTGGGCGTCTTCTGCACGGCTCCGGCCATCCGCATGCCCGGGGCGAACTTCCTCACCGAAGTCATCGGCACTGCGTTCCTCGTGTCCGGCGTGCTCTACATCCTCGACACGCACAACAACCTGGGCTCGGGCATCGGGCCGCTGCTGGTCGGCTTCCTCGTCTGGGCCATCGGCCTCTCGCTGGGCGGACCCACCGGCTATGCCATCAACCCGGCCCGCGACCTCGGCCCGCGCATCGCGCACGCGGTCCTGCCGATCGCCGGCAAGGGCGGCTCGGACTGGGAATACGCGTGGATTCCGGTCGTCGGTCCGATCGTCGGCGGCGTACTCGGCGCGTTCTTCTACACCGCGTTCTGGGGGGCTTAAGGCCGCCCCGCCGCGCAGCTTGAAGAGCCAGGGGGCCGGGCCCCGCGCCCGGCCACGCTTCGAAGGAGGGGTGCGCTGTGGCAGGCAAGTACGTGCTGGCGCTCGACCAGGGCACGACCAGCTCGCGCGCCATCGTGTTCGACCGTTCGGGCAGCGTCGTGTCCGTCGGCCAGAAGGAGTTCCGTCAGATCTATCCCAAGCCCGGTTGGGTCGAGCATGACCCGGCGGAGATCTGGGAGAGCCAGCTGGCCGTCGCCAAGGAGGCGATCGCCAAGGCCGGCATCACGGCCGCCGACATCGCGGCGATCGGCATCACGAACCAGCGGGAGACGACCATCGTCTGGGACCGGAACACCGGCAAGCCGGTGCACAACGCCATCGTCTGGCAGGACCGGCGCACGGCGGGCACCTGCGACGACCTCAAGGCGCGCGGGTGGGCCGATCGCGTGCGCGCGAAGACGGGGCTCGTCATCGACGCGTACTTCTCGGGGACGAAGATCAAGTGGATCCTCGACAACGTGGAGGGCGCGCGCGCCAAGGCCGAGCGCGGGGAACTCGCCTTCGGCACGGTGGACACGTGGCTGATCTGGAACCTGACGGGCGGCCGCGTGCACGCCACGGACTACAGCAACGCCTCGCGCACGATGATCTACAACATCCACGAGTTGAAGTGGGATGAGGAACTCCTCGCGGCGCTCGACATCCCGGCAGGCGTGCTGCCGGACGTGCGGCCGTCGAGCGGCGTGTTCGGGGAGACCGATCCCTCCCTCTTCGGCGGCGCGATCCCGATCGCGGGCGACGCCGGCGACCAGCAGGCGGCCCTCTTCGGGCAGGCCTGTTTCAACCCCGGCGACTCCAAGAACACGTACGGCACCGGCTGCTTCATGCTCATGAACACCGGCCGCACGCCGGTGACGAGCCGGAGCGGCCTCCTCACCACGATCGCCTGGGGGATCGACGGGCGCGTGGAATACGCGCTGGAGGGTAGCATCTTCATCACGGGCGCGGCCGTCCAGTGGCTGCGCGACGAGCTCCGCATCATCGACAACGCCGCCGACACGGAACAGCTGGCGCGGAGCGTGGAGGACACCGGCGGGGTGTACCTGGTGCCGGCGTTCACCGGGCTCGGCGCGCCGTACTGGGATCCGTACGCGCGCGGCATCATCGTGGGCATCACGCGCGGCACGAACCGGGCGCACATCGCGCGCGCCACGCTGGAGTCCATCGCGTACCAGACGCGCGACGTGCTCGATGCGATGAACGCGGATGCGGACGTACAGACGCACAAGCTGCGCGTCGACGGCGGCGCCGTGCGCAACGACTTCCTCATGCAGTTCCAGGCGGACATCCTCGGCGTGCCCGTGCACCGCCCGAAGGTGAACGAGACGACGGCGCTGGGCGCCGCGTACCTGGCGGGCCTCGCCACGGGGGTGTGGCAGAGCCAGGACCAGGTCGCGGAAAACTGGCAGATGGACCGGGAGTTCACGCCGTCCATGGAAGGCGGCAGGCGGGCGCAGCTGTACAGCGGTTGGAAGCGCGCCGTCGAGCGGGCGCAGCGCTGGGCTGAGCCGGAGGAAGCCTAGGCCGGGGGAGGCGAAGCGGCCATCGACGCCGCGGAGTATCAGGCCATCGTGATCGGCGCCGGGTCCACCGGCGCCGCCATCGCGCACGACCTGGCGTCGCGGGGCATCCGGACGGCGGTCGTGGAACGGGGCGAGCCGGCGTCCGGCACGACGGGCCGCAACCACGCGCTCCTGCACAGCGGCGGGCGCTACG
>JADGHN010000069.1 GCA_019683875.1 Clostridia bacterium | reverse complement strand
TCCTCCCAGCGGGGCACGATCCGCTCCATGCCGGCGATGGCGATGTGCACGCGCGGGAGCGACGTGACCATGCGGCCGTTGCCCTCGTTCGTGACGAGCACGACGGCGCCGGACTCGGCGACGACGAAGTTCGCCCCCGAGATGCCCGCGTCCGCGCGGAGGAACGCCTCGCGCAGGCGCTCGCGGGCGAAGGCCACGAGCGCCTCGGCGTCGTCGGGAAGCTCCCGGCCGGCGACGCGGCTCAGCTCCGCGCGCACCTGCTGGCGCGTCATGTGCATCGCCGGCGCGATGATGTGCGAGGGGCGGTCGCCGGCCACCTGGAGAATGTACTCGCCCAGGTCCGTCTCCACGACCTCGAACCCTTCCGCCTCCAACCCCGCGTTGAGGCGGATCTCCTCCGTGACCATGGACTTCGACTTGACGACGCGCCGCGCCCCCGCCGCCCGAAGAATGGCGCACACCGCGGCGACGGCCTCGCCGGCGTCCGCGGCCCAGTGCACGCGGCCGCCCCGCTCCTCGATCCGGTCGGCCGCCAGCGCGAGGTAGTGGTCGAGGTGGCGGATCGTGTGGTCCCGGATGCGGCGCGCGCGCTCTCGCCACTTCATGGCCGCGCCGAGCTCGGCCCACGCCCGCTGACGCGCCTCGTGGTCGCGGAAGGTCCCCTGCGGCACGGCCATGCGGAGGAAGTCGTCCGCCAGCGCTTGTTCCACGCGCCGCTGAAACGCGCTAGACACGGGCGCCACCGCCCTCTTGAGGCCCGGCGCCCCGCCCGCTCGTGGCCGCGTCGAGCAACTGGGCGAGGTGCATCACCCGCACCGGCCGGCCCAGGCGTGACAGCCGCCCGCCGATCTGCAGGAGGCAGCCGGTGTCGGCCGCCACGAGCACGTCCGCGCCGCTCGCCTCGACGGCGCGGACTTTCGCGTCGGCCATCGCCGTGGAGATCCGCGGCTGCGTGACCGCGAAGGTGCCGCCGAAGCCGCAGCACTCGCCGGCGTGCGGAAGCTCCACGAGGCGCAGCCCCTCGATGCCGCGCAGCAGGCTCAGCGGCTCGTCCGACAGGCCCAGGCTCCGCGTGAGGTGGCACGAGGGGTGGTAGGCCGCGACCGCCTCGAAGCGCCCGCCGAGGCTCGGCCGGCCCAGCACGTGGACGATGAACTCGCTCAGCTCGTACGTCCGCTCGGCGAGCGCGGCCGCCCTGGCCGCCCACTCCGGCTCGCCCGCGAAGAGCCGCGGGTACTCGCGACGGACCATCGCGGCGCAGGACCCGGAGGGCGCCACGATCGGCCCGCCGCCGGCAGCCTCGAACGCCCGGATCCACGCGCGCGCCACCTCGCGCGCGTCCGCGTGGTAACCCGCGTTGTAGCCGGGCTGCCCGCAGCAGGTCTGCCCGGACGGCACGTCCACCTCCACGCCCAGGCGCCAGAGGAGACGCACCGCGCTTTCCGCGACTTCGGGTTGGATCAGGTCGCAGAGACACGTGACGAACAGCGAGACGCGCAACCGCCTCATCCTTCCCGCACGCCGGGCGCTGCCGCCGGCGCGGCCGCCAGGCGCTCCGCGACGAACTCCGCGAGGTGAACCACGCGCACGCCCGTCAGGCCGGCGCGGCGCAGCGACCACAGCATCTGGAGGTGACAGCCCGGGTTCGCGACGACGACGACGTCCACCCCCGCCTCCCGGACGTGGCGGGATTTGCGGTCGCCCAGCGCGGCGGACGCCTCGGGTTGCGCGAATGTGTACGTGCCGCCCGACCCGCAGCAGAGGTCCGCCTCGGGCAGTTCGACGCGCTCGACGCCGGGGAGCCGGTCGAGCACGTCCCGCGGTGCCTGGGCCACCTTCTGCCCGTGGCGCAGATGGCAGGAGTCCACGTAGGCCACGCGCAGCGGCCGGCCTTCGGAGGCGCCGGCCGCGGCGCCCCCGCGGGTGCGGGCCGGCGCGGCCGGCGCGGCTGCGACAGGCGGCGGCGCGTCGCGCAGGAGCTCGCTCACATCGCGGACGCGGGCCGCGAACGCCTCAGCCCTCGCGCGCCAGGCGGGGTCGCCGTCGAAGAGCGCCGGGTATTCCCGCATGTGCGCGCCGCAGCCGCCGGCGGTGTTCACGATCGGACCGGGGATCCGTTCAAACGCCTCGATGTTGCGCCGCGCCAGCCGGCGGGCCCCCTCGATGTCGCCGGCGTTCATGTGCAGCGCGCCGCAGCAGGTCTGACCCCTCGGCACGACGACGGCGCGGCCGGCGGCCTCCAGCGCCCGGCGCGCCGCGTCGTTGGCGGAGCGGAAGAGCGCGTCGGAGACGCAGCCCCGGAAGAAGGCGGCCGGCGACGGCGGCTCGCAGCACGCGGCCGCGGCCGCGCCCGCGGGAGCGCGCGACCCGCCGGCGGCATCCCGCGGCGCGGGCGCTCGGGCTCCGGCCGGCCCGCGGCGCCGGGCGCCCGGATCGGGCAGCGCGGGCTCCAGCTCGTCCAGCGGCCACGGGAGCCGTCGCGTCCATCCAAGGCGGCGCGCCAGGCGGTCCGGGCCGCGTCGCCACGCCCAGAGCGCCCAGCGGGCCAGCGTCCACATGGCCGGGTGCGGCGCGAACACATCGAGCAGCCATCGTTGCAGCCGGAGCGCCCAGCGCGGCCGGCCGGCGCCGCCCACCGCCGGCGCGCCGGCAGGCCCACCGGTGACCGGCGCGCCCTCGACCGGCCCGCCCGCGCCCGGCGCCCCGCCCTTCTCGCTGGCCGCGCGGAGCGCGGCACGTGCCGCGGTCAGCACGGACGTGTAATGCACGCCCGAGGGGCAGGCCGATTCGCAGGCGCGGCAGTGGACGCAGAACGCGAAGCTCTCGGCCAGCGCCGCGAGGGGCAGCGCGCCCCGCTCCGCCTCCTCCGCAAGGTGAATGCGGCCGCGGGGCGAGTGGAGCTCGTTGCCGGTGAGGAGGTACGTCGGGCAGGAGGGCAGGCAGAAGCCGCACTTGATGCAGACGTCCATCGCCTCGAGCGCGGCGGGCGTGAAGAGGCCCGCACGCGACCCGCCGTGCCCGGTCCCGGACGGCGCCGGCACCCCTGCGAGCGCCCGCGGGTCAGCCACGGTCGACCGCCTCCCGCCAGCGCGCCCACGCGTCGCGCAGGCGCGCCTCCATGAGGGCGCGCACGTCCGGCGCCCCGGGCGCCGCGGCGCGCCGCGGATCCCCGCCGCAAGCCCCATCGCCCGGCGCGGGGTCCTCCAACCGCTCCAACGCTCGGCCGTCCCCGGCGCCCGCCGGCTCCAGCTTCAGCGTGGCCTCCGCCAGGCTCGCCGCCGCCTCCCCCGCGCCCACGAAGGCCTTGTGCACGGCGTAGCCGGCGACGTTCTTCACCGTCGCCGCGCCGAACCGCCACGCGCGCCCGCCGCCTCCAGCGAACGCCACCGCCAGCACGCCGTGGCGGACCCGCGCCCGCGACGGCCAGCCGGGCCGTCCCGCCCGCCGGATGACGTCCAGGACCTCCGCCGACGGGTCGGCGTCCCACCCGGCGGGCCAGTCGAGGCCCTCCGCGGAAGCCGCCTCCCGCAGCTCGGCGACCGTCACGCCGGCCGCCACCCGCGCCGTGAGGTTGCCCGCGTCCACGTCCACCCGTCCCCGGTCCAAGAGCGGCAACCGCTGCGCCGGCGGCCGGAGGTCCCGCCGCTCCGGCGATCCCGGCGGCGGCACGGCCGGCAGCGCCTTGCCGGGGTTCAGGATCCCGTCCGGATCCAGGGCGCGGCGGAACGCCCACTGCAGGTCGAGCTCATCCGGCCCGAACACGAGCCGCAGGGGCTCCAGCTTGTCGACCCCGACCCCGTGCTCGCCCGTGACCGTCCCGCCGAGCTCGGCGCATGCGCGCAGCACCTCCGCGTCGATGGCGCGCATCCGCTCGATGGTCGCCGGGTCGGCCGGATCGAAGGGGATCAGCGGGTGCAGGTTCCCGTCGCCGACGTGCCCCACCGTGGGCAGCGGCACGCCGTAGCGGGCGCCCACCTCGACGATGCGACGCAGCATCTCCGGCAGCTTGGGCCGCGGCACGACCACGTCCTGCGACCACACGTGGCGGGACAGGAGGCCGGTGGCGCCGTACGCCGCCCGCCGCCCCAGCCACAGCGCGTCCCGCTCCGCCGCCGTGCGCGCGATGCGCACCTCGCTCGCCCCGTTTGCGCGGCAGATCTCCGCCACGCGCGGCGCGTCCCGGTCCACGTCCGCGAGCGGGCCGTCCACCTCGATGACGAGCACGGCGCCGGCGTCCTCGGGATACCCCGCGCGCGCGTACCGCTCGACCAGCCGGATCGTCGCCTGGTCGATGAACTCGATGGTGGCCGGCACGATGCGCCCCGCCACGATGGCGGAGACGGCCTCCACCGCCCGTTCCATGTCGGGGAAGACGGCCAGCAGCGTGCGCACGTGAGCCGGCAGCGGCAGGAGCCGCACGTGCGCCGCCGTCACGACGGCCAGCGTGCCCTCGCTGCCGACGAGCAGCGGCAGCGGATCCGGCGCGGCGGGTGCCTCCGCCTTCCGGTTGAGCGGCTCGTCGTGGAGCCACCCGCGCGTGCCGTCCGCCAGCACGACCTCCAGCGCCAGCACGTGGTCCGCGGTCACGCCGTACTTGAAGCAGTGCGGCCCGCCGGCGTTCTCCGCGACGTTGCCGCCGATGGTCGAGGCGCGCTGGCTGGACGGGTCGGGGGCGTAGAACAGGCCGTGGCGGGCCGCCGCCTCCCCCACGCGCAGGTTCGTGCAACCGGCGCCGACCGTCGCTTCCCGCCGGGCCGGGTCGACGCGCAACTCCTGAAGCCGCGCGAGCGCCAGCACGACGCCGCCCTCCGTGGGCAGCGAGCCTCCGCTGAGGTTCGTGCCCGCGCCGCGCGGCACGATCGGCACCCGATGGCGCGCGCAGAGCGCGACGAACGCGGCCGTCTCCTCCGCGCTGGAGGGCAGGGCGACCGCCGCCGGCAGGCGGCGCTCGCCGGTGGCGTCATACGCGTACGCCGCGCGTTCCGCGGGCCCGTCGAGCCAGCCGGACGGCCCGAGCAGGTCGCGCGCTTCGCGGGCGAAGGACTTGGACAAGGATGCGGAAACGGCGAGCCGTTCGCGAGTCGTCGACATACGTGCTGATGTTGGCGACCCGCGCGACGAAACCCTCTGGGGATCGCTACCTGACGCCCACCATCAGTGGATGTTGTGCTTGCGCAGGGTGCCGCCGCCCGCTTCCGCGACGGGATGGATGGCGAAGAACGCGTCGTCGTCGTGGTCGAGGACGATGCTCTTCAGCTTCGCCAGCTCCAGGCGCGTCACGACCGTGTAGAGCACGTGCAGCGGGGACTGCGAGCGCCCGCCCTCCGCATGGAAGTGCGTCACGCCTCGCCCGAGCCGGTGCTGGATCGCCTCCGAGATCTCCCGCGCGCGGGCCGAGATGATGAACACGCCGCGCGACTCGTCGAGACCCTGCACGACGAGGTCGACCATCTTGTACGCGGAGAAGTAGGTGAGGAGCGAGTACAACGCGCGGTCTGCGCCGATGACCCACATCGCCGCGCCGAAGATGAGGACGTTCAGGCCGAGGATGACCTCTCCGACGCTGAAACCCGTCGCCCGGCTCAGCGTGAGGGCGACGATGTCCGCGCCGTCCAGCGACCCGCCGTGCCGCAGGATCAGGCCCAGCCCGCCGCCGATGAGCAGCCCGCCGAACACGCTGACGAGCAGCAGGTCCGACGTGACGGCCGGAACCGGGGTGAGCAGGGTGGCGAAACCCGAAAGGAGGAGGACGGCGACGGCTGTCGTCCAGGCGAACGTGCGCCCGATCTGGACGTATCCGAAGTAGAGGAACGGCACGTTGAGGACGACGAGGAAAAGGCCCACGGGCCAGCCGGACAGGTACGAAAGCAGGATGGCGATGCCCGTGACGCCACCGTCAATCAGGCGGTTGGGAACGAGAAAGGTCTCGAGACCGAGAGCTACGAGGAAAGAACCGAGGATAACGTACCCGTACCTGGTCCAACCTCCCGCAGAATGGCGATGACGGTGCATATCGTCCCTCCTTTCGCTCTGGTACCACTATACCGGTCGCCGACATCTCTTGCCAGCAAAGCCGGGAGCCGGGTCCGACCCCGGCTCTCGCCTGGACGAAACGGTGCACGCGGATGGTTCAGGCGTGTTGCAGAGCCTTCAGGAGCAGGTCGTGGATCGCGTGCTGGATCGACTGCAACCCCTCGAGGATCTTGAGGCCCTGCGACTCGTCCTTCAGGATCGCGTTGAGGCTGTCGATGACCCGGTCGTCGTTGCCGGCCTTCAGGGCCACGCGCGCGGCCGCGGCGTGGACCTTGCGGTCCTCGTTCAACTGCTTGAGTTGCTGGACGAGGTCCTGCTGCTTGGCCCGCAACGCCTTCAGCGCGTCCCGGAAACCTTGGGCCGGCGTCGCCCCGGCGTTCCCGGAGGCGTCCGGCGCCGCGCCGTCCTGCCCGGGCGTCGTCGATCCAAGCTTCTGCCGCAGTTCCTGCCACAACTGACGGTTGACTTCGGCCTGCTGCTGGAGCTGCTCCCGCTGATGGTGGAACTGGGCGCGAAGAGCCCGGATCTCGTCGATCTTCGCGCGGATGGTCGCCCGCTGCGCCGGGGTGAACTTCCGGTCCTTGGCCGGCGGCGCCGGAACCTGGACCGGGTCGCCGTCATCCGGCACCGGCGCCTGGATCGGCTCCGCCTCACTCGGCACCGACACCTGGACCGGATCCGTCGCGCCCGGCGCCGGCGCGGCGGCAACCGGAACGGCGGCGCCGGCGATCAACGCGGCCGCCAACGTGGACACCCACCACTTCTTCTTCATCTGCGATGCCCTCCCACGGCATGACGATCATGGTCGATCGCGTGCCCCGTTTCTGCGACCAGTCTGCCGCGGGGTCGTGACCAAACTTTGGTGGGGTTGTGAACGCGGGCAAAATGAAGTGTGAACGGTCTGTGAACGCGGCGGCGGGCGGCCCGCCGCGAGGGGAGGGCCACGCCCCCGTCAGGAGCTAGGAACGCCGCGGCAGCGCGAACCAGAAGCGCGATCCCCGCGGCGGGGACCCGTTCCCGCCGCCGGCGTCCACGCCGACGCGGCCGCCGTGCGCCTCGACGATCGACTTGACGATCGCCAGCCCCAGCCCGGACCCGGCATCCTCGCCCGCGCGCGACCCGGCCTGGCGCCCGCGGTAAAAGCGGTCCCAGATGCGCTCGCGTTCCTCTTCCGGCACGCCGGGGCCCTCGTCGGCGACGCTGAAGCGGACCTCGTCCCCGCGGACCGAGGCCTCGAGCGCGACGCGGCTGCCGGCCGGCGCGTACCGCAGGGCGTTGTCGACGAGGTTCGTCAGCGCCCGCGCCAGGCGGTCGCCGTCCGCCAGGACGGTCACGTCATCCGCCGGCATGGACGCCTCGAACGTGAAGCCGGCGCCCTCCACGCGCGCCCGCGCCGCGTCGCAGAAGTCCTCGAACCAGCGCCGCACGTCGAGGGGCTGCATGCGGAACTCCAGCTGTCCCGCCTGCAGGCGCGCGTAGTCGAAGAGGTCCTGCACCAGCCGGCCGAGGCGCCGCGCCTCCGTGACGATGATGCCCGCGTACCGCCGCTGCTGGTCGGGGTCGCGCACGACCCCGTCGCGCAGCGCCTCGGCGAAGCCGCCGATGGAGGTGACCGGCGTGCGCAGGTCGTGCGCCAGGGACGCCATGAAGTCGCGGCGCAGGTCCTCGGACCGGCGGAGATCGGAAATCGTCTTTTGGAGGCGGTCCGCCATGAGGTTGAAGGAACGGGCCACGTCAGCCACCTCGTCGCCGCCCTCCACGGGCACGCGCGCGTCGAGGCGACCGTCCGCCATGGCTCGGGCCGCGCGGCTGAGGGCCCCGAGGCGGCGGGCCAGCGCGCCGCCGGTCAGCGCCGCCATGAGCAGCGCCAGGAGCAGCCCGGCGAGCGTCCACGCGAGCACCGCCCGTTTCACCTGGCGGATGGCGGGGTCCAGGTCGCGGACCGGCTGGAAGAGGATCATGACCCAGCCCGGCCCCCGTCCCCCGACCGGCACCGCGGCCGCGACGATGCCGCTCGCGCCGACCGGCGCGCCGGCGCCCGCGCCCGAGCTGCGCGCGCGGTCCGCGAGGCGCGCGACGGGACCCGGCAGCCGTCGTCCCGGCTGGAAGACCGGCGTGGCCGGAAACGCGCGCACGACCCGGTCGCCGCCGTCGACCACCACCACGTTGCGCAGGCCGGCAGCCGGGCCGTCCTCCGTGTCCAGGGCCGCCCGCAGAAGCGCGGGCCGCTTCGCCAGAGCCTCGGCGTCCGCCGCCAGCAGGCCGGCCGTGTACCTGAGGATGGCGCGTTCCGTCACGCGCGGGAGGGCGATCAGCAGCGCCCCGCCCACGAGGGCGAGGATGAGGCCGAGGGTGACGAGCAGGCGCGTCTGGAGGCGCACGCGCTACCTCCCCGGCTCGAAGCGGTAGCCGACCCCCCACACCGTCACGATGTAGCGCGGGCGGTTCGGATCCGGCTCGATCTTTTTGCGGATGCGCTGGATGTGCACGTCGACGGTGCGGTCGTCGCCGTAGAAGTCGTACCCCCACACCTGCTCGAGGAGCTGTTCGCGGGTGAAGACGCGGAGCGGGTTGCGCGCCAGGGTGAGGAGCAGGTCGAACTCCTTCGGCGCGCATTCGACGACCTGGCCGCCGGCGATCAGGCGGCGCGCCTCCGGTTCGATCGTGAAGTCCGGGAAGCACAGGGGCTCGGCCTCGGCGGCGGCGGCCGCGCCCCGGTCCAGGCGGCGAAGCACCGCCTTGACGCGGGCGACGAGCTCTCTCGGGCTGAACGGCTTCGTGACGTAGTCGTCCGCGCCCAGCTCGAGGCCGAGGATGCGGTCGACCTCGCCGTCGCGGGCCGTGAGCATGATGACGGGGATGTCCTCGCCGGTGAGCGCGCGGGCGACGTCCATGCCCGGCCTCTTCGGCAAGCCGAGGTCGAGCACGACGAGGTCCGGGCGCTGCCGGCGGACGGCCTCCATCGCTTCGTCGCCGTCGGCCGCCTCCGCGACGGCGAACCCCTCCTGCTCAAGGTACAGCCGGCAGAGCTCGCGGATGTTGGCTTCGTCGTCGACCACCAGGATGTGCCGGCCCATGGCTTCATTATAGGGCCACGCCACTCGCCGGCCGCGGGCTCCCGTACAATGGAGCGGGAGGGCGATCCGCCCATGAACGCGACAACGACGTCCGCTCCGCGCCGCCTGCGGGCCCCTGGGCGGCTCCCGTCGCCGTTCCCCGCGCGCCTGTTCGAACGGTTCTTCAGGCTCGGGCCTGTCGCCCTCGCTGCGCCCGCCTCCCTGCCGCCCGACGGCGACGTGCTGCGCCGCCTGCGGGCGGGCGACCGCGAGGCGCAGGAGCAGTTCGTGGGGCATTTCTGGCCGGACGTGCAGCAGGAGGCCGCCCGCTACGCGCGGCGCGGCGGCCCGCGGGAGGACCTGCTCGCGGAGGGCGCGCTCGCCCTTTGGGAGGCGGCGCTGGCGTACGACCCCGACCGGCACGGCACCGACCTGCCCACCTACGTCCGGAACACCGTGCACCGCCGCGTCCGGCGCGCGTATCGCAAGGCCATGGGCTTCGACGCCGCCCCGGAGGCGCCGCTCGACTGGGTCGCCGGCATGATGGCCGTCGAGGTGCGCTACGCGAG